>JAFQII010000238.1 GCA_017397605.1 Clostridia bacterium | reverse complement strand
TCTACCGCCGCGATGCGTTCATTTGCCGCACGGATGCGGTCGTAGGTGGCAGGTGCAAATTTGGGCGTGCGGTCGTAGCAATACAAACCGTTTTGCTCCTGCTCGACGTCGGTGAGCTGGGTATAGCAAAATCCGCAGACGCGCGGATGCTCTGCCATCACGCGGATCAGTTCCTCGTAGCGCCTTGCAAACGCTTCCTCATCGGCGGGCGTGTCGCCGTAGCCCCAGCCGCTTTTCGGCTTGTCGCTTGCCGCCCAGAACGTTCCGCCGCACTCGCTGATCCAGTAAGGCTGTCCCGTGTAGGTTTCCTCACGCACGGGCGCTTTTCCGCGGTAGCGCGGAATCGGCGTGTGGAACACGCTGTCGTCCGTTTTCATCGGCTCCAGATAGGACGCGAGCTTTTCGGGGTTTTGTTCGTAGTCGTGCACGTCAAACATGTCCGACTCGTAGTGAATGCCGCCGCTTGCGTCGATGACAGGACGGAACGGATCCAGCGTCTTGGTCACGCGGTACAGCATGCGCTCCACATACGGATCCAGCGCCCAGTTGTGATACGTTTCGTTGGCACAAATCCAGCCGATCACGCACGGATGGTTGTAATATTGCCCGATCGTCTCCATCCATTCGGGCAAAAAGTCGCAAAAGCCTTGCGGGCCTGCCACGCTTCGGATCGAATGCTCACCCCAAACGAGGTAGCCGAGCTGATCCGCCCAGTACAGCGAACGGTCCTCAAACACGCGGTAATGAAAGCGGGCGCCGTTGAAGCCGAGCTTCATGGAAAGCTCGATGTCGCGTTTCAAGCATTCGTCCGTCGGCGCGGTGTACACGCCGTCGGGATGGAAGCCCTGATCCAGAATCATACGCATAAACACAGGCTTGCCGTTGACCGTCAGCGCGCGTTTGTTCAGCGCAATATCGCGCAAAGCAAAATAACTGCGCACGGAATCTACCACAGTGCCGCGCACCAGCTCGACCTCCAGATCGTACAGCTCGGGCGCGCCGACATCCCAAAGGTGGACCTCATCGACACGCAATTGCATGCTTGCCTGTCCGTTGATGACTTCGGCATCTGCCGTTCCGACCGTTTTGCCGTGATAGCTTGCAGCCAAACGCACGCGGTCGCCCGCATTTGCACCTATGACCGAAACGCGGATATCCAGCGTACCGTCGGCGGCGTGGGGTGTCATATGCGCCTTTGCAAGATAGGTTTCGGGAACAAACTCCAGCCATACCGTCTGATAAATGCCCGTGGTACGGGTGTAACTGCAACCGCCCGAGCGGTAGGAATCGCTTTGCTTTCCGCATGCCTGCCGTCCCGAGAGCTGGTCGTCCTTGGCATATACGACGATCGTATTTTCACCGGCTTGCAATGCGTCGGTGATATCCGTTTCAAATGCGGTGTAACCGCCCGCATGCGCTTTGCATAAAACGCCGTTGACCCAGACCTTGCAGAGAAAGTCTACCGCGCCGAAATGCAAAATGGCACGGCCGCTTGGTTTTTCCGTCAGCGTCAGCGTGCGTCTGTACCAGACTGCGGGGATAAAATCGGTGTACCCGATGCCCGACAGCTTGCTCTCGGGGCAAAACGGCACGACGATCTGCAAGGGGTATTCCCCGTCCTGCACCATGCCGCGCGCTTCTCCGCTGGCACCGAAATCAAACGCAAAGTCCCATGTTCCGTTGAGACACAGCCAGTTTCCGCGCTCCCATTGCGGACGCGGATACTCGGCACGCGGGATAGATTGGTTTTGAATCATCATATCTTTCATATCACTTTCTCCTTATCGCTTGCTTGATTGTTCCTCGTGCAAAAAAGCGGCAAGGATTTTTGCACGAAGCGGAACGGATGCAGTCAAAATATACTCTTTGTCGGTGTGGCAGAATGCACCGCTTCCGCCCATACCGCAAATCGACGGAATGCCCGCCGCCTGCGTGTAGCAGGAGTCCGACCCGCCGCCCGATTCGATCGGCGTCAAACTGCCCAGATCATATTTGCGGCAGACTGCCAGCAGTCGGTCAAACAACGCATCCGTCTGCGCGTTTTTCTCCATCGGCGGACGCTTGCTCAAACGCGTCAAAGCGGCAGAGGTACCGCCGAGATAGCTTGCCGACGCGATCTTTGCGACGGTTTCTTCCGCATGCTTCATATCCGCATGCCGTTTGACACGCACGTCCACGGTCAGCGAGCAAGTATCGGGAATGATGTTGGGATACGTTCCGCCGTGCACAATATTGCAGCTGTACGTCACGCCGTCTATCTTGCTTTCGTCACGAAAGGCAAGGATCTTGTACGCCGCTTCTTCGACGGCGTTCTTGCAAGATGCGTAATGAATCCCCGAGTGTCCCCCGATGCCCGTAATATCCATGCGGTACTTGAGGATTCCCTTGCGGGAGATAACGACCTCGTCTTTTTCGGTGGTCTCGCAGTTGATTGCGTATGGAAAACCGCCGCACATTTGCGCAAAATAATCGATCTCCGCCTGACCGCCGAGTGCATTGGACGTTTCTTCGTCCGAGGTCAGAATCAACCTCAGATGTTTGCGATAGCCGTGCTCCGCGAACGCTTTCATGGCGAGCAACGCGATGGCGATCCCGCCCTTGCAGTCAATACTGCCCGGCGCAATGATTCTGTCCGCCATACGCGTCACGGGCACAGCGCCAAACGCACCTTTTTCGTGGACGGTGTCCGTGTGCGCCAAAAAGACACAGCCTTTTTGCGCGCCCGCGTTGAGGTCGATGCTCAAAAAATCACCGCACGTTTCCATGCGCGTCCGTGTGACGGCAAACCCCTCCGACTGCGCAAATTCCGCGATGTACGACAGCATCGCGTCGATGGTTTCTTTGTCAGACGCTTTTGCCTCAAACGCGCAGATGTTGCACAAAAAATCGATGTATGTTTCGGTACGTGCATCAACGGTATCAAAGTATCCTACAGGCATGTTTGCTGTCCTCCTTCACGATAACGGCGTTTCCCCGCCGAACAGATCGTAATACAGCCACAATACGGTGTATCTGTCCTTGAGGTCTTTGGCATACAAAACGGCATCGCGGATGTGCTTGTTGCCGTACTGCGCATAGAATTTGTCCATGTCCAGCCCGACGGTCGAGAGCATGCGCGCAATCTCGTCGGACGCGGGCATTTCGGCAAGGATCCGTTTGATCTCCGCCTCTTTTTGGCGGTAGATCTCGGTGCGGTCGGTATCGTAATTGCCGACCTTTTGCTGCAGGGCGATACAGCCGTCGGCGACAGAAGTGTAGAGCTCCCGCATTACCGTACGGTACCGGTCGTCCGACAGGCGGAAACGGCTGTTTTTGCATCCGTGCGCAAGAATGTACTCACGCAGCTTTGCCGTCACGTAAGTCGAATACGCGACGTCGATGCCGTGCGGAAAATAATACGTGCCGTCCAGAATTCCCGTAATCTCAAAAAAGTGGGACAAATGATGTTCACTGCCCGATGCAGGGCGGGACGAGCCCGCAAAGCTCATCAGAATGCCGACGGTCACCAATGCTTCCATCAACGTCCGCACGCTCGTTTCGTCACGGCGCAGAATGCCGTCTGCGAGCGCAAGCGTCTTTTTGATCTGTTCGCAGGTCAAGTCGAAGATATAATCGCAAAAATACTCGTCCATCACACACTTGCTCAATTTCCAGTCGTTGAGCGCCGAAAACTTGCCGATGATGTCTCCGTAGCCTGCGACGATCATTTCCATGGGCGCGTTGCGAAGAACATCGGTATCTGCAACAATTGCAAGCGGAAGACCTGCGGGGTACGTGACTTTCATCCCGTCCGTGATCATTGCCGCGCCGCTCGAAGCATAACCGTCCATGGAAGGTGCGCTCGCAACCACAAGATACGGAATTTTGCTCGCAAACGAAACGTATTTGCATAGATCCTGGATCACGCCCGAGCCGATGCCGACGATCAGATCGGTGTGCGCAAGATTGCTTGTGACTTTTTCGATCGCATTTTCGTTTGGGACAAGGATTTCTTTTCCGTCAAAGATGACTTCCCGGACTTGCTTGGTCTTTAGCGCATCCAGCGTTTGCCTGCCCGCGGCGGCAAAGGTATTTTCGTCCGCAACGATCAAAATGTGCGCAAACGGCTCGCAGATCTCTTTCAAATGCGCGATCGCGTCGGGCTCAATGTAAACGTAGCGGATGCCGCAGGTGTGTGTGTTCCCGCAAGTGCATTCCACACCGCGCAATAACTCGTTGATATCCAAAGAAGCCACGCCCCTTTTCAAACGGTTTATCTTTTCAAAGCGATTATATCACAACCGTTTCAAAAAGTAAATAAGTATAAAACGCTTTCTTTTACAAATACTAACAACACAATTTGTAATTTAAGGAGATAAGCATATATGAAAGCAACAGGAATTGTTCGCAGAATCGACGACCTCGGGCGCGTTGTGATACCAAAAGAAATCCGCCGCAGCTTGCGCATCCGTGACAGGGAGCCGTTGCTGACAATGATACGCCTTTTCGATAGGTTTTGCTTATGCGTACATAGTTTCTTAGAAAGAACAATGACGGAGTAAAAATACTCCGTCATTTGCCTATGAATGTCAATCCCGGTAAGATGGCAACGCTTCTGCTTGCAGCCGGACCTGTCTTTCCACGTGAGTACAGTTCGCAAGAATGCGCTGCATTGCTTCATCAGCCTGTTCGATGATTGCCCGGTCTTGTTCTGTGTATCCATACCAGGCAACTTTGGTGCCGTCGCCAACACGGGCATGGAAAAGAAGGGTCTCTTGGCGGTATACGCAAACTGCTGACAATCCATGTATATTCCCTTGCACTGAGGCTTGCAACCTATATTTGTGATTTCTTCCCGAAGACAGTTGCTGTTGGAATCAGCCGGTATGATCCGCGGCATTGCAGGAGAATCTCGGTCATTTAGAGGGCAGCGAATCTGCAGGCGCAGTAGCCTCGCCGACGGAAGAAGGGGAGACCGTAAGGATGTTATTGCGTTGTGCAAATGCTTCTGCATAGGAACCGACGGGTGTATGAATTCGGACGCAGGGGCAATTACGGAAAACCGCGCCATACTCGGACTCACAGATATCTCTCACGCTTGCGGGAATCACTACTTTTTGCAATACGGGACAGTTTTGAATGGAGATTCTTTCCAGGCTCTCCATCTTATCAGGCAGAATGATCTCTTCCAACAACTGATAGGTTTCATTAAAACAACAATTGTTGACGATATGGCTGAAAATGTTAAAAGCATTGGTTGCAACGGTGGTCAATCCCGGTTCAATGATGACTTTCCGTACCTTTTGACCATCCCAAGGGAGCGTGAATTCCAGCTTTACATCGCCTTCATTCAGCATCCAATCTCCGAATTCCAATTCAAATGCCATTTGGTCTTTGTCAATGACTCTGTATTGCGGCAAAAACGGCGAAAGCATGGGACCTTTTCCGGAAAGGGTCAGCGTCCCCTCGTCATCCAACGACCAGCGCAGAATTCGAGGGTTGGTGTTGGAATAAGAATTCATGCGCTTCAGTTTTTCTTCCCGAGCATACTCCAGTGCTTTTCTGCAGGCCTCCTGCCGGTTGTTAAAGAAATGGACGTCTTCTTCTCTTGCTTTCGAGCCGGTTTCGTAATGAACGTACCAAAAACCAAAATCAAAAGCGCGCAAAACGGTATCGCCATGGAAATGGCGATGATCAAAAATGATCCCCTGTCCATTACTTTCCCAGCCGCTAATCAGCATGGAGAGATTCTCCTGCTCCACAATTTCCATCAGCTGTTCCAGTGTATATTCCAACGCAACCTCTTCTTTCACAGCGGGCTCAGCAGATGTTTCTGTGGATGCCTGTACATTGTTTTCCCGAACAAACGTGGACTGCTTTTCGTCATTGAAATCATGGGAACTGTTTTTTCTTTGTTTTTTTCTGAATAAAGCAAAGAAAGACATGAGATCACCTCCATGCAAAGTATAGCACAGCAATTCGAAAAAGTAAATAGCCCAGTATATTTTTCTCCATTTTACATATTATAGTATCGTAATTTGTAAAATTAAGAGGAGATTTATATATGA
>JAFQII010000237.1 GCA_017397605.1 Clostridia bacterium | reverse complement strand
GGGCTGAGCATCTTCTTTTACGTGTACGCACAGAGAATCCTTGGCGCGGCACGGACCAGTGCTTACTACGCCGTTGCGCCCTTCATCGGCACACTTCTTTCCCTCGTCATCTTCCGCGAGATGCCCAAGGTGACCTACTTCATCTCCCTTGCCGCCATGGCGGTTGGAGCTTGGCTCTGCGCGGGGGACGAGCCGATTTTTAAGAAGAAAAGGAGACAGCTATGAACCAACACAAGCGCTGTGCGTGGTGCAACCTCAAAAATCCGCTATACGTTGCGTATCACGACGCGGAGTGGGGCGTGCCGCGGTTCGACGACGGATACTTGTTTGAGATGCTGATTTTAGAGTCGTTTCAGGCAGGGCTTTCGTGGGAGTGCGTGCTGAACAAGCGCGAGAATTTCCGAACGGCGTTTGACGGCTTTGACGCGCACAAGATCAGCGCGTATGACGAACGAAAGATCGACGAGCTGACACGCAACAAGGGCATCATCCGCAACCGTCTCAAAATCCGCGCCACGGTGGAAAACAGCAAAATTTTTCTCGCCATCGTGTCGGAATTCGGCTCGTTTGACGCGTACCTGCGCACCTTTACCCACGGCGAGGTGCTGTGCGAAACGGACAAGACCACCAACGCGCTGTCGGATGCGCTTTCTTATGACTTGCGCAGACGCGGAATGAAATTCGTCGGCTCGACGATCATATACGCCTACCTGCAAGCCGTCGGCGCGATCAACTCCCACGAAAAGAGTTGCTTTTTGAGCGTCTGAATGCAAAAGGACTCCGTCCTCTTGAACTCCTGCACAAGAACCTTTCTTTTTAGAAGAAAGGTTCTTGTGAATCTCCAAAGAAAATCCATTGCCAAAAAAAGAGCCACTTGGCGTACCTGCGATAAAGCAGGTGCGTCAATTTTATATTGATTGTCTTTTGATTTTGTGATAAACTATTACTGTAAAAACTAAAGTATGAATTGAATGATATTCGTAAAATACTTGGTGTGAAAATCGAAAAAAGATGTGTATCATTAGGGTACAAAAGCGCTTTTGAATGAACACAAAGGAGAATGATTATGTCTATCGGAACTACAATCAAAAAACTTCGTCGTGACAGAAATATTACGCAAGAACAACTTGCCGAATTACTCGGTGTATCCACCAATGCTGTTTCACAATGGGAACGTGACAAGACCGCTCCCGATATTTCACACCTTCCCGTATTAGCAAATATTTTTGAGGTCAGCGCGGATGTCCTTCTTGAAATTGATATTGCCAAAAGCAAAAAGCAATCCGAGATCAAAGAATTTACAGCCAAGTACGCAGAATTTCACAGCCAAGGAAAAACAGAAGAAAGACTACATCTCTGCCGTGCAATGCAGAAGAAATATCCGAACGATGAGACTATTCGTTATTACTTGATGAGAGTTTTGCAAAATGGCTACGTTGATGAAAGCTTTGACGAGATCGTAGCACTGGGCGAACAGCTTTTGAACTCGACAAATATGCAATTCCGCACGGGCACGATTCAATGTCTGTGTTACACGTATCTGCACCACGGCAACAAAGAAAAGGCTTTGCAGTATGCAGATATGATCCCGCCCGCTATGGATCTGCGTTTGCATGTCCTTGAGGGTGACGAGCTGGTGGAGCACTGCCAAAAATATATTTGGAAGGTTTGCGATCGTATGTATCTATACATGAAGTATTTGATCGACTGCAAAGAGGCGGGATACACTAACGAGGAAAAGCACTCTATGTGGAATACCCTATATGACATGATCCATATGATCTTCTCGGAAAAGGATTTTGGTTTTTGGCACGATCGCCTTGGAAGAATCAGCTTCTTTATGGCACTTGAAAGCGGCAAGCAAAAGTTGTTTGACAGAGCGATGCAGGAGCTTGAGCAAGCCATTATGCATTTTGAAGGCTATCAAAGCTTCCACGCGATCTCTCACACATCCTTACTTGTAAACAAGGTCAAGGTCGATCTATCCAATATTGCCAAGAGCACTGACGAAACACTCGGCCACACGTATTTGAGATATCTCAATCACAATGATGCGGTGTTTGCCTCGATCAAGGATACACCTCGTTATTTGAACATCAAAGAACGGCTTTCCAATTTGTAATCCTCAACGCGCAAGGCGTGTAAAAAAGACAGAGAATTTTAACGTTCTCTGTCCTTTTGCCGTAGGGGCGTTCACAGAACGCCCCTACGAAGATGATTTTCTATCGGCAGTTAAAACCTGCTTTATGGAAGGCACCCCTTGGGCTCTTTTTCATTTCCACAGACCGCGCATTTTTTTGGCAAACGCGGCGTCGTCGAGGTCCTGCACGTTTTCGATCAGCTTGATGCGCATGTCTTTGGCGCGTGCGCGCAGGTACTCCCCTGCCTCGCCCAAGCTGTCGATCGCCGTGGCAACCAGCACCTTTTTGGCAAGCGTGCCGCCAAACCGTTGCGCCACGGTCGAAAGCTTGTACAGCTCGCTTGACTCGACAAAACCGTTCTTGCACGAAACAAACACGGGCACGGCGCCGTGCATCAAAATCACGTCGATCTCGTTTTCGGTGTCAAAACAGCCGTCCTCGCCGACCTCGCAAAACGTGCCGTCCCAGTCGATGACCACGCCGTTTTGCACGTCGTGATACGAGGGCGCGCCGTCCTTTTCAACGGCATTTTTTGCCGCAAGAAACGTCGCCAGCTCCAGCGCGTTGCCCGCTTTGGTCAGACAGCGCTTGATCTGCTTGTCCGCAAAGGAGACCGTCAGCGTTTGATCGTCCGCGTCGTATTGCCTGATCAGCCCAAAATGGCGCAGGTCGGACAAAATCCCGTCCGCCGTCACAAATTTTGCCCTGCGGCGGAACAGCTCCTGCTTGAGCACGGGAACCGCAACCGAAACGGTCAAGCCGTCCCCGCTGACCTCGCCGACCTCCGACGCGGCGTCAAACACGCCGATCTGCGTGTTCCACAAACGCACGTCGCGCTTGCAGATGCGCCAGATGCGCCCGATATCGCGCACAAACGCGTCGTCAAGATTCCAGCGGTAGGTGTTTTCTTCCTCCACCCCGCCGTAGACGACCTCGCCGCCGTGGATGCGGATGTTTTCTTCCACCGAGAGGGCGGGTGCCGAAAAAGACGCGGGCTTGCCGTCCATGTCGTAGTCGTAGACGGTGTTGTTTGCAAGGTTCATGCGGTGAAGCTGAATGTTTTTGCCGGGATAGCGTGACACAACGATGCCCAGCGCCAGCGTCAGCAGTTCGTCACCGCCCGTGATGTCAAGCATCACGCTGTCATAGGTCTCCACGATCTCCGAAAGCAAGCGCACCGCCTGCTCCAGATTGCTCTTGCCGACGGTCTTGTAAATGCATTCGACCGTCAGTCCGCGGGACGCAAACACCTCTTGGTACAGCTCGATGTGCCGCCGCATCAGCTTGCCGCTGCCGCCGACAAAGATCACGCGCGCGGGCGCGTGCGTCAGACACGCGCAGATGTTTTTGCACGCCGCACTGTCAAAAAATTCTACCAAGGTAAAACCACTTGTCAAACCGTTCGCCTCCCAACTGCGTTTTTTGTATTGTAACACATGATACGGGAAGTTGTCAACAGGCAGACGGTTTTGTGATCACAGAGGTCATCAAAAAAACGATGTTGCAATAAACGCCACAGTATGGTAAAATGTTTTTGCAATTTTTCTTTTTTGGGCGGACAAATGGCATTTTGAAGGAATTCTTATGATAGAGGAGGTGTATGCATGCCACGCACACATTTGACGGAATACGACGCAGAAGCACTGCGCGCGCAGATCCTTGACAACCAAATAACTGTCGATGCGCTGTCGTATGAAACCGCACGTGCGTTGCTTGCATACGAGATCGACCGTACGGAAACGGACAATTGCGACGAGCCGACCGTTCTGGATGCGCTGTTGCAAAGGCTGGACGGCACGGACGTCTTTGACCATGCCCGCGAGGTCGTTCCCGAGGCGCGTTACACCGAGCTGGTACGTCAAGCAACGAAAATTCACACAGTACGGCGTATGCCAACGTTCAAAAAAATCATCCTCATCGCCGCCGCAGTCATTTTGCTGTCTTCGCTGGGCGTGACCGTTTACGCGTCCTATTTGGGCCCCTTTGAGGGGTTTGTGGATAATATCAAAGACTTGTTTGGGATTGAAGTAGGAAAAGTCCTCGTCAACGGAAATGAAGAATTGGCAATAGATAACACCTGCTCATTTTTTGATGATATGGAATCGCTCCTCGAAAAACACAGTTATGATATTCTTTTTCCAAAAAACCATCCAACCAAAGGAAAAGATGCAGTTATGCTGTTCCGATCGGGGCAATTGATGAATATTAACGTTCAATACCCTTGCGGCACATTGGACATTCACATTCAGGATGCATCATCCACCGAAGAGGATTTTCGTTCGTTTACGCCGCCGGAACAAACCTTTGTTGTAAACGGCTTGACATATTACGCCTGCGACAATAAAGACGGCATTCAATACACCATGTTTGACAACAACAATTTTTATGTGATCATCGTAAAAACCCACGCCGATTTCCTCGCCATCGCCGAGCATATGGAAAAACCGTCTTAAATCGGTTTTCACATTGATTTGCTTTTCCCCCATCAAATCTTGTTGAGGTGCGAAATTGAAAAAGACCGAAAAACAACAAAACGCCATACTTGGCGAATTATTTATAAAATACAGGGACGTCATTCTGTTTGCTGTTCTGCGGACGCTCGGCGCGGAAAACGAATCCATGGCGGAAGATTGCCTGAGCCAAGCGTTTTTGATCGCTTGCCAAAAAAAGGACGAGCTTTTTTCCAGGGACAACCCTGTGCTGTGGCTGATCGCAACTGCCAAAAACTGCGCAAGGCATTGTAAGCGCACGGCAATCAAAGAGCAATCGCTGTTCCACCCGATCGACGAGGAGACAAGTGAGATCGCCGACCAAAGCAGCGAGCGCTTTGTGCAGGACCTCATTTATGAGGATTGGATCGAAAAAGGCGTCCCGCAAAAGCTGATCGACGAGCTGAACCCGCGCGTCAGACAGGCGTTTGTCGCCAAATACCGCGAACATAAGACCAACGCGCAGATCGCTCGGGAAATGCAGATCTCCGAGAGTACTGTCCGCACGTTCTTACACGATGCCAAAAAGCAGATCGAAGAACGTGTCCGCTCGGGAAATCTCTAAAAAAGAGTTTTTCCAACGACAGACAGTCTATCAAAACGGAGGTACGCTCATGCATAGCTTAAACCCGTCGGGTTACCCAACGGATCAGCTCCGCGAGCTGATTCTCGACAATCAAATCGCAGTGGAAGCACTGCCCCTTTCGACCGTCCGCGCGCTGTTTGCGTACGAGATCGACCGTACGGAAACGGACAATTGCGGCGAGCCGACCATTCTGGACGCGCTGTTACAAAGGCTGGACGGCACGGACGTCTTTGACCATGCCCGCGAGGTCGTTCCGCCGGAACGTTACGATGCGTTGGTTTGCCAAGCGACCGCGCCGCAACCGATGCGCCGTATGCCGCTACTGAAAAAAATCATCCTCATCGCCGCCGCGGTGATTCTGCTGTCCTCGCTGGGTTTGACCGTTTACGCGTCATACCTCGGACCCTTTGAGGGGTTTGTGGATAACATTAAGGATTTATTAGGAATCGAAGTTGGTGAAATGATTACAAACGGCGACTCACAACTGGCCGCAGATAAAAATACTCGCTATTTTGACAATTTTGAAGTGTTAATTTCGGAAACCAAATATAGTATTGTATATCCACTTGATTTGGATTTGGCAGACAATAAGCCCATTCGCATGTTTGTTGCAGGCGATATGCTTTGTATAATAGCTCATTATCCGAATGCTGATTATACGGTGTATTCGAACACTTTGCCATATACTGAAATGGATCTCACCAGCAAAGCACCCAATATAGAAAGATATACAGTAAATGGTTTCACCTATTACCACGTCCCGGGATTAGAGATGCTCGAATATCAGTTGTTTTATAACGATTGTCTCTATGTCATCTCATCCGATACCCACGCCGACTTTGAAACGATCGCAAGCCATATCCACGCAGAACCATAAAGACAAAAAGGGAGCCCAAACGGCTCCTTTTTGACATCCCCCCGACACGGGAGTGTCGGGCAATCAAGTTTTTTGGATTCTTGAAGCTTTTTTTCAAAAAAAGTTTAAGCGTTCCCCTTGTTCCCTGCCTTCAACCACAGCGCCTGGTAGGGCAGCAAGGTGTCGCCGCACTCGCTGTAGTTGGCAAGCAAAACGGACGCGTCCTTCGGCACGCAATCGGGCATCGCGCACGGCGTGTCCGCAAAGCGGCAGACGACATAAACCGTTTCATTGCCCTCGGTGCGCGTGTAGACCGCGGTGTCGTTTTCGTTGAGCAACAAATCAAACGTTCCGTCCGCAAGGCACGGCTCGGACTTGCGCAAGGTGAGCAGCTTGCGGTAGAAATGCAACACGGAACGCTCGTCTTGCTCCTGCTCGGCGACGGTAAAGCCCGCGTCGACCTGCGTTTTGATCCACGGCGTGCCGCTCGTAAAGCCGCCGTGCGCAGACGTGTCCCACGGAATCGGCACGCGTCCGCAGTCGCGGCTGCCGTACTGCAGTTTGGCAAGCAGCTCTTCGTCCGTCCATTTGCCCGTGGCTTTTAAGTCGCGGTAGGCGTTCAAGGTCTCGATGTCGCGGTACTCGTCCAAAGTCTCAAACGTGGGGTCGTGCAGGCCCAGCTCCTGCCCCTGATAAATAAACGGAACGCCGCGCATGCCGTACAGCAGTGCCGCCAGCATGGTCGCGCTTTCGTACGGATAGCGTTCGCGGTCGCCGAAGCGGGACAGTGCGCGGGGCTGGTCGTGGTTTTCCATCACCAGCACGGGGTAGCTGTCGTTTGCCAGACCGTACTCCCACTTGGAAAGGATGTCGACAAACGCCTTTTTGTCCAAAGGCTCGGGGTCAAATTTATCCCCGCCGACGCGTCCCAGCAAAAGATGCTCAAACTGAAAGGTCATCGTCAGTTCCCCGCGCGCTTCGCCCGTCAGCTCCAGTGCCTGCGCGGGGGAAAGTCCCCACGTTTCGCCGACGGTGTAAGCACCGTGCGGGGCGAGTGCGCGTTCGTGCAGCTCGTGCAGAAACTCATGCAGTCTCGGACCGTTTCCGCCTGCGTAAGGGCGCGTAAAGTCTTTGGAAATATTATTGATCACGTCACAGCGGAAGCCGTCGACGCCCATGTCCAGCCAGTAGTTGATCATGTCGGCGATTTCCTGTCTCACGCGCGGGTTCTCCCAGTTGAGGTCGGGCTGTTTTTTGGAGAACAGGTGCAGATAGTACTGTCCCGTCGTTTCGTCGTATTCCCACGCACTGCCGCCAAACGCCGCCACCCATTCGTTCGGCTCGTGACCGTCGACGGGGTCGCGCCAGATGTAGTAGTCGCGGTAAGGGTTGTCGCGGCTCTTTTTGCTCTCTTCAAACCACTTATGCTCGTCGGACGTATGGTTGACGACCAAGTCCATCAGCAGTCGGATGCCGCGCCGATGCATGCCGTCG
>JAFQII010000236.1 GCA_017397605.1 Clostridia bacterium | reverse complement strand
GGCAGAAGACGTGAGCGCACCCGAGGACGGATTTGTTCTCGCTCTGCATTCCTATCAGGAAACTTACATCGCACGCACCGAGGCGCTGACCGAAACGGATACCGTTTATCCTCACGGCCTCAAGCTCTCCGGTGTTGTGGATTACGACATTTCCAAGGCAGAGACCGCGCCCACGATCGACGGCACGTTTACCGAAGCAGAGTGGGAGGATTTCTTTGTTGACGACGTTGATGCAGAGAATCCCGCTTGGTCTTACGCACAGTTTGAGAAAGACAATTACTACGCAACCGCAAAATATTACTCCACCTACGACGACACCTATCTCTACCTCTGCGTGGTAGTCACCTCTCCTTACCACTACTGCCCGATCACGCCCGCCGATGCAGGCGGCATGTGGCAGTACGAGTGCATCCAGGTCAAGGTAAGCTCCGAGGATCCCAACGGCGAGTACATCGGCACCAACTTTGACCACGTTGCAAACAACACCGCAGTTAAGGAAGGCGTTGTCCGTTCCTACGGCTTTGCGGTCAACGATGTCGGCGAAACCTGCTTCTACGAGAGCGGCTTTACCACCGAATTCACCGGTCTTGCAGGCTGCTCCCGCGATGACGGCAACCAGACGACCGTTTATGAGGTTGCAATTCCGTTTGCAGAGTTCGGCATCACGCCCGAGGCAGGCATGACCATGGGTCTGACCTTCTCGATCAACTCCACCAACGAAGAAGACGTTGAAAACGGTGTTTGGAAGAACATCACCTACCGTCACGGCGGCGGCGTCATCGGTAGAAACGACTGGTCCAAGGTCCCCGCAGTTACGCTCAACTAAATAAAAGCATTTGCCCACCCGACCATCGGGTGGGCGTTTTTGTTCCGCTATCGGAAAAATATCTTTCCGATTTTTAAATAAAATCTATTGCTATTTTTCCGATAAAGTGGTATACTGTATATATCGAGCAGGGAGGTGACAGATCAGTGAACTACGTTTCAGTTTCCGAGATTGCACGCCTTTGGGGCGTGACAGACCGCAGTGTGCGCAAATATTGCGCAGACGGCAGAATAGAGGGTGCGTTTTTGATGGGCAAGACATGGAACGTCCCTGCAGATGCCGTCAAGCCGAGCCGCAAAAGACGCGCGGCTTGCAACCGCAAAACGTTGTCGGAACGTATGCGGGAGGAAATGCATTCTAAACTCTCGGGCGGCATTTATCACAAAGTGCAGATCGATCTGACGTACAACTCCAACCACATGGAGGGGAGCCGTCTGACGCACGAACAGACGCGGTATATTTTTGAAACCAATACCATCGGTATCACGGATGCCGGCGTGAATGTGGACGATATCGTAGAGACGGCAAACCATTTTAAATGTGTCGACTTGATCATCGAGGGTGCGCAAAATTCCATCACAGAAAACAGCATCAAGCAATTGCACCGGATCTTGAAATCGGGGACGAGTGACAGCCGCAAGCCTTGGTTTGCGGTCGGAAAATATAAAAAACTTCCCAACGAAGTCGGCGGGGAGGCAACAACCGCGCCCGAGCAGGTGGGTGCTGAGATCAAAGCACTGCTTGCGTGGTATCGGGCACTCCCGACCGTAACGCTGGAAGAAATTGTCGAGTTTCATGTACGGTTTGAGCGGATTCACCCGTTTCAGGACGGCAACGGACGCGTCGGACGGCTGATTATGTTCAAAGAGTGTCTCAAACACAACATTACCCCGTTTATCATTGACGAGGGGCATAAACTGTTTTATTACCGCGGTCTTGCGCAGTGGCATTTGGAGCGCGGATACCTGTTGGAGACCTGCCGTTCGGCACAGGATAGTTTTCAAAAGATTTTGGAGTATTATCGTATTTTTGACTGACACAGAAAGGAAATATACCATGACAGCAAAAGAACTGATGGAGCAATTGATCGGCGAGCCCAATCTCGGCAAGCCCACGGTCGACACCTGCAAGCACGGCGACCCCGACCGCGAGATCAAAAAGGTTGCGGTCTGCATGACCGCGACACCCAACGTGCTGGACGAAGCGCAGGCGTGGGGCGCAGATCTCGTGATCACGCATGAGCCGACCTTCCATGACCACCAAGAAAACCCGCGTCCCGACGCGGTCACCCTGCGCAAGCGCGAGCTGGTCGCGGGCTATGATTTTACGCTGTACCGTTTTCACGACTTTATTCATTGGGGCGTGGATTTTGACCATATCAACGAGGGCTTTTTGCGTATCGCGGGCTGGAAAGGCACGTTTGACGGCAAAACGGAGTTTGTGCTGGACGAGCCGAAAACCGTCTATGAACTGGCAAAGGATGTCAAAAACATTGTCGGCATCCGCCATCCGCGTATCATCGGCGACCCCGATCTCAAGGTTACCAAGCTGCACATGATGCTCGGCGCGGGCGGTTCGGGCGCGGCAGACAAGTTTTTGGCAAGCGACGACGAGTTGATGCTCACGGGCGAGATCTGCGAGTGGCGTGACGGCGAGCCGATCCGCGACGCAGGTCAGCTCGGCATTCCCAAGGCGATGCTCGTTCTGGGACATTGCGCGTGCGAAGCACCGGGCATGAAGACCTTTGCGCAGGATCTGGTACAAAAATATCCCGCATTGGAGATTCGTTACATCGAAAGCGGCGACCTCTTTAGCTATGTGGACTAAGGTTGCGCGTCAGGCACTGACCGCGCTGGAAAAGCTGGAGAGGGCGGGGTACGAATCCTATCTCGTCGGCGGCTGTGTGCGCGATCTTTTGCGCGGCGAAACGCCCCACGATGCCGATCTGACAACGATCGCTCTGCCCGAGCAGACCAAAGCCGTATTTGCGGATCGGCACGTGATCGAAACGGGGATCAAGCACGGAACGGTGACCGTGGTTCTGGACGGCGTTCCGCTGGAGATCACCACCTTCCGTACCGAAGGAACGTATTCTGACGGCAGGCATCCCGACGAGGTGCAGTTTTCGCGTACCCTTCGGGAAGATCTGCGCCGCCGCGATTTTACGGTCAATGCGATGGCGATGTCGCCGCGTACGGGCGTGGTTGATCCGTACGGCGGGATGCAAGATCTTCAAAATAAGGTTATCCGCTGTGTGGGCGATCCGCGCGAGCGGTTTTCCGAGGATGCTTTGCGCATCCTGCGCGCGGCACGCTTTGCGTCCACGCTGGATTTTGAAATTGAAGAAGAAACCGCCCGTGCGATGCTCGAGCTGACCCCCTTGCTTGCCAAGGTGTCCGCGGAACGCGTTTCTGCGGAATTTATCAATTTGCTCTGCGGTGCGGGTGCACAGCGCGTGCTGACGGAGTTCCGCGAGCTGGTCGCGTTCATCGTACCCGAGATCCGCGAGAGCTTTGGTTTTCCGCAGCAAAATAAGCATCATTGCTATGACGTGTATACGCACACGGTTTGCGCCGTCTCATACATTCCGCCCGAGCCTGTGTTGCGTCTTGCGGCGTTCTTTCACGATATCGGAAAGCCGCGCGCGTATCATATAGGCGAAAACGGACGCGGGAGCTTTCGCGGTCATTCGCAGGTCGGGGAACAGATCGCGCGCGATGTGATGCACCGATTGAAGTTTTCAAATGCGATCATCCGCGACGTATGCGTTCTGGTGCGCGAGCACGACTATCTTTTGCAAAACGAGCACGGCGCGCTTCGGTTACTGCAACGTCTGCCAAACGACTTGTTGGACCCTTTGATGCACCTCATGCGCGCAGACGCGCTTGCAAAAGCATCGCCGCAGGAGTCTTTGCAAAAGGTGGAAACGTTGCGCGACGGACTGTTGGAACTCATCCGACAGTCGCCTGCGTTGCATGTGTCCGATCTTGCGATCGACGGCAAGCAATTGATCGCGCTCGGCGTTCCCGAAGGGAAATCAGTCGGAACGATGCTGGAATATCTGTTGGAGCAGGTCATCGACGGCAAGGCGCAAAATACGACGGAAAGTTTAGCACAATGTGTGCTGAAAATAGTTGACAAAAAATAAAAAACGTGGTATACTTTGAGATGTAAAGAAGTATACCGCTTTTTTTGAGGAGAAACATATGAACGAATACGTTATCTTTGCCGATTGCTCGGTAGACCTGCCCGAAGAGGTGATTGCGCGCTACGGTTTGCAGATTATCGATCTGCATCTGTTTGTCGGC
>JAFQII010000235.1 GCA_017397605.1 Clostridia bacterium | reverse complement strand
GGTTCTGCTCTGTCGAGTCGTTTAAGGAGCAGGCGATTGGGGCGATCGAAAACGTCAAGTGGTATCCCGCTTGGGGCGAGGACAGAATGGTCAGCATGATCCGCGAAAGAGCCGACTGGTGCATTTCGCGTCAGCGCCGTTGGGGTCTTCCCATTCCCGTATTCTACTGCATGCAATGCGGCAAGCCCGTTTCCACGCCCGAATCCATTGCAAATATCTCCGCGCTCTTTGACGAGCACGGTTCAAACGTCTGGTTTGAAAGAGACTCCATGGATCTGATTCCCGAAGGCTTTACCTGCCCGCACTGCGGCGGCAAGGACTTTGAAAAGGAGACCGACACGCTGGACTGCTGGTTTGACTCCGGCTCGACGCACTTTGCATCGCTGATGAAGGACGCTCCCGAGCTTTGGCCCGCAGACGTTTATCTTGAGGGCGCAGACCAGTACCGCGGATGGTTCCAGTCGAGCCTTCTGACCGCTGTCGGCGCGCTTGACAAGGGCGCTCCCTTCAAGCAGGTATTGACGCACGGCTGGGTCGTTGACGGCCAGGGACGTGCGATGCACAAGAGCCTCGGCAACGGTGTCGATCCCGCGGATCTGATCAAGAATTACGGCGCGGATATCGTCCGTTTCTGGGCGGCATCCTCGGACTACCACGCGGACGTCCGTTGCTCCGACGAGATCTTTAAGCAGCTTTCCGAAAGCTACCGCAAGATCCGCAACACCTGCCGTATTTTGCTTGCAAACCTCGGCACACCCGAGACCGACTTTGATCCCGCACGCGATATGATTCCCGTTGAGCAGATGCAGGATATCGACCGCTGGGCACTGTCCCGCCTCAACAAGCTGGTCGAAAATGCGCGCAAGGCGTATGACAACTATGAATTCCACATCGTTTGCCACGATGTCAATAACTTCTGCGCGATCGATATGTCCAAGCTGTACATCGACATCACCAAGGATCGTTTGTACTGCAACCGCAAGGACGCGCCCGAGCGCCGCAGTGCGCAGACGGCGATGTATATCATCGTCAAATCGCTGACCAAGCTGTTTGCGCCCATTCTGTCCTATACGGCAGAGGAGCTGTGGAGCTTTATGGCACTGCTTGACACGGACGACAAGACTTCCGTGTTCTGCAACAGCCTGCCCGAGGCTTGCGACGCGTATGCGTCCCCCGAGATCGAGGCAAAATACAAGGGTCTGTTTGACTACCGCGACGACGTGATGAAGGCGTTGGAGATCGCCCGTGCCGCAAAGGTCATCGGCAAGTCTCTCGAGGCAAAGGTCACGATCTACGGAAACGCGGACTCCGACGTGATGAAAGCGTTTGCCGCACACGCGGACGAGCTGGACGAGCTGTTTATTGTCAGCAAGGTCGAGCTGTCGCATGAAGCTGCACCCGAGGGTGCGTTTGCCGAGACGGAGAGCGGCGTTGCCGTTCTGGTCGAGGTTGCAAGCGGCGAAAAGTGCGTGCGTTGCTGGGCTTATCGCGACGACTGCGCGCAGGATGACGAAGGTCAGTGCCTCTGCGGAAGATGCCGCGCGGCAGTATGCTGATCGCCATTCTTGCCATCGTGATCGGTTCGGTCGCGTTGGATCAGATTACCAAGGCAATCGTGGTCTCCAACATGGCACTGCATGAGGAGATCGCGTTCCTGCCGGGATTTATGCGGTTTTACCACACGCAAAACACGGGCGCGGCATTTAGCATGCTGTCGGGACACCGCTGGGTGTTTATGGTGTTTTCGGTCGTGGCGATGGGCTTGATCGTGTATCTGCTGTTCCGATTTCACGGCAGACACCCGATGCTGTCCGTTTCGCTGGCGGCAGTTTTGGGCGGCGGCATCGGCAACATGATCGACCGCGTGCTCAACGGCTATGTGGTGGACTTTTTGGATTTTCAGTTTATGGAGTTTGCGGTGTTTAACGTCGCGGACATCTTTGTGACCTGCGGCACCTGCGCACTGGCGGTGTATATCATCTTTGTCGAGCCGCGTGTGGAAAAACGCCTGCAAGAAGCCAAAGCGGGGGAACCCCATGACACAGACGAGCAAGGTAACGCCTGAACACCACGGCAAAAGGATCGACGTGTTTCTGGCGGAAACGGCGGACATCAGCCGCTCCCGCGCACAGCAGTTGATCGAAGACGGCGTGGTGACACGCCGCGGCAAGGCTGTCAAAAAACGCGATTTGGTGTCCGAGGGTGACGAGATTACGTATGAGATTCCCGAGCCCGAGGAGATCGAGGCGGTTCCGCAGGATCTGCCGATCGAGATCGTCTATGAGGACGAGCACCTTTTGGTGGTCAACAAGCCGCAGGGCATGGTGGTGCATCCCGCACCGGGCAACCCCGACGGAACGCTGGTCAACGCGCTTTTATATCACTGCAAGGGCAGGCTGTCGTCGATCAACGGCAAGATCCGCCCGGGCATCGTGCACCGCTTTGACAAGGACACCGCAGGGCTGTTGATTGTTGCCAAAACGGACGAGGCGCACACGGGTCTGGCAGAACAGATCGCCGTGCACAGCTTTGTCAGACGCTACGAGGCGGTGTGCGTCGGTACCTTCCGCGAAAAAAGCGGAACGGTGGACGCACCGATCGGACGGCATAAAACCGACCGCAAAAAAATGGCGGTCACAAACGAAAACTCCAAGCCCGCCGTCACGCATTACCGTGTGCTGGGCGAGGGCAAAAACGGCATGTACTCGCATGTGGAACTGACGCTGGAGACAGGCAGAACGCATCAGATCCGCGTGCACATGGCGCATCTCGGGCATCCCGTGGTCGGCGACCCCGTCTACGGCACGCCCAAGCACCAACTCGGCTTAAAAGGGCAATGTCTCTTTGCAAAATACATTCAGTTTACTCATCCCGTTAGCGGTGCGGTTTTGGCTTTTGAAGCGGATCGCCCACAGTTTTTGGCGGATACCGTCCAAAAGCTCGGGATCGGAGGAATTTTTCCGTGAAACGGAAAGGAAGGTTTTTGACATGCAAAAACAAGAACGTCTGATGCTCGCCGAAAAGGCGGCAGAGATCCGAAAACTCGCGGTAGACGCGGTCTACCATGCAAAGTCGGGACATCCCGGCGGTTCGCTGTCCATTGCGGACATCGTTGCTTACCTTTATTTTAAGGAAATGAACGTTTCTTCGTCTGCTCCCGCAGATCCCGACCGTGACCGTTTTGTCCTTTCCAAGGGACACTGCTGTCCCGCACTGTATGCGGCGCTGGCGATCAAGGGGTATTTTCCCAAGGAAGACCTGCAGACGCTCCGCCACCTCGGCAGTTATCTGTCGGGCCACCCCGATATGAAAAACGTTCCCGGTGTGGATATGTCCACGGGCTCGCTCGGTCAGGGCATCTCCGCGGCTTGCGGTATGGCACTGGCAGGCAAGCGCGCAGGCAAGTCCTACCGCGTGTTCTCCATCCTCGGCGACGGCGAGTGCCAGGAGGGCCAGGTCTGGGAAGCGGCAATGTTTGCATCCCACTATAAGCTGGACAATCTGATCGCGTTTGTCGACTACAACCATTTGCAGATCGACGGCGACGTGCGCGACGTGATGAACCCCACGCCCATCGACGCAAAGTTTGCGGCATTCGGCTGGGACGTGCAGTGCATCGACGGCCACGATTTTGAGCAGATCGAAACGGCTGTGCAAAACGCATGCAAGGCGGACAAGCCTGCGGTGATCGTTTGCACGACGGTCAAGGGCAAGGGCGTTTCTTATATGGAAAACAACTACGGCTGGCACGGCAAGGCGCCGAAGGCAGACGAATATGAGGTCGCAATGAACGAGCTGAACGCGGCACTCGAACAGGCAAAGGAGGCGTGCAAAAATGGCTGAGAGAATTGCTACCCGTGTCGCTTACGGTAAAACCTTGGCGGCTCTGGGCGAAACCAAAAACTTTTTTGTCATGGACGCCGACCTTTCGGGCTCGACGCAGACCGCGATTTTCGGCAAAAAGTTCCCCGAGCGTTTTATCAACTGCGGTATCGCAGAGGCAAATATGATCTCTGCGGCGGCAGGCATCGCTTCGACGGGCGTTCCCGTGTTCTGCTCCAGCTTTGCAATGTTCGCTTGCGGACGTGCGTATGAGCAGATCCGCAACTCCGTGGCGTACCCCCGTCTCAACGTCAAGATCTGTGCTTCCCACGGCGGTATCACCGTCGGCGAGGACGGCGCGACGCATCAGTACTGCGAGGACCTCGCGGTGATGCGCGCGACCCCCAACATGGTGGTTGTCAACCCCGCGGACGCGACCGAAACCGTTGCGGCAATTGAGGCGATTCTGGACTACGACGGCCCCGTTTACTGCCGTTTGGGCAGATTTGCCGTTCCCGTGGTGTTTGATCCCGCGACTTACAAGTTTGAGCTCGGCAAGGGCAACGTGATTGCGGACGGCAAGGACGTTGCGATCTTTGCGACGGGTATTATGAACGCGGCGGCAATGGAAGCGCGCGAACAGCTCAAAGCACACGGCGTCGACGCGGCAATCATCGATATCCACACCATCAAGCCGATCGACCGCGATCTGATCGCGCATTACGCGGCAAAGACGGGCGCGATCGTGACCGTGGAGGAGCACAACATCATCGGCGGCTTGGGCAGTGCCGTTGCGGAAGTTCTCGCAGAGACCGTTCCCTGCAAGATGGCACGCGTGGGCATCGAGGACGTATTCGGCACCTC
>JAFQII010000025.1 GCA_017397605.1 Clostridia bacterium | reverse complement strand
CAGATATTCCCGCGCCGTGTCCCCGTCGTAAGCGCCCACGTCGATGTGTATTTTGGAATGCGAAATGTAGCCGCACGGCACTTCCGTCGTGCCGGCGTCTGTTTGTAAGTAACGGATGTCGCCCGTCAGATGGTACGCCAGAACATCTCGGTAAACCGTGCGCGAAAGCTCGTCCGACAGCCAGCCGAAAACGCGCTCGCAATCAGCTCGGCGCTCGCGCAGCATCTCGTGGTCCAATTGCCCCGTGCCGTATACGGGCAACGCGGGCGCAAGCAGCAGATGCTTGTCCGCAAGGGGTTTAAAAAACGAAAACGCCGCCACACCTTCCAGCCCAAAGCACAGCACGCAGGCGATTCTGCCCTCGCGTGCTTCCACATCGTGCAGGGACTCGACCTTGTAACCGCGAAACGTTCTGTCCCGCACAAAGCCCTCCGACGCAAACACACCGCGCACGCGGATGCCGCCCTGCGTCAGATAATCCAGTATTTTGTCCGCACCGTCCCCCGTGCCGTACAGATACACGGGCAAGCCGCTTTGTCTTAACGTCTCGCAAACGGACGGGAGCGAAAGCAATGCGTCGATCACTTACAGCTCCTCCGCATTGTGCGATTTAAAGCCTTCGCCGAATACCGCGGAGACGCCCGCGACGATCAAAAACGCACTCGGGTCGATCGATGCGACGACCTCACGCGCGGCAGGGAGCTGCTTGGGACGCATGACACACATCAGCACGCGCTTTTCCTTGCCCGTGTATGCGCCGAAACCGTTCAAGAACGTTCCGCCCAGGTTCAGTTTTTGCAAGAGCTCGTTCGCGACCGCTTGCGGTTCGTTGCTGATGATATAAACCATACGCGCCTCGTCCGAGCCGTACAGCAGGTAGTTCATCACAAAAGTCGATGCAAGAATGCCGACTGTCGCGTACAGACCGAGATCCAGCTTGCCGAACACAAATGCCGACGCGCCGATGATCACCGCATCAAGAACAAAAAAGATCACGCCTGTTTTGATGTGCGGAAAACGCAGACGCAACACTTTGGTGATGATATCCACGCCGCCCGAGGACGAGCCCGAACGGAACAAAAATCCCATGCCCGCGCCCAACAGCGCGCCGCCTGCCAAAGCGGCAAGCAACGGCTCTTTGGTCAGACCGCCAAACGAAGCAAACAAGTCGATCAGCGGCGAGGACAGCACGATCGTGTACGCCGTCAGCCCCAAAAATTTGACACCGAATTTCCACACGCCAAGTAAAAGAATCGGCACGTTGAGCACAAGGATCAAGGTACCTGTGGAAATCGGCAGAAACTCACTCAAAATCTGCGAAACACCCGCAACACCGCCTGCGGACAGGTTCATCGGATCCAAAAACAAACCGATACCCGCGGCATAAATGATCGCGCCGACCGTCGTCATCAAAAATTTATACAAAGCATACCTGATCGCTCTTTTTTTATCCATAAATCATTCCTCACAAAAAACAATTCCTATTTTTAATATACCCAAATTTTGCCTCGTTGTCAATACGGAAACAAAATTTTGGAACAAACACCGCCGCGATAGCGAAAAAGTTTTCAGTAGCAAACGACACGCAAAGTGTCTAAAAAAGTCTTGACAACCAAACTTTCTCATAGTATAATAAAAAAGCCAAACTAATCGAATATTGCAAAATAGGTATCATTTTCTTTTCGCGGAAGAAGTATATCTTTTTTCTGCGTGCTTCAAAATAGGATTTGATAAAATGCAAATTCCACTTTGAGCATGCGGAAAAAAAACCGATTTTGCAAGGATTAGTTTGGCGACTATCGGAGTTTGCGTTTTTGTGCGACTGCTTCGGTAGCCGCACTTTTTATTTTTTAATCTTTTCATTTTGGAGGTAAAACAAATGAAAGCAACCAAAGTTCTGTCACTTCTTCTGACAGCAGCAATGCTCCTTGCGGTCCTGCCCCTCGGCGTCTGGGCGGAAGGGACAAGTTCTAACAGTAAGAGCGAAAAAAGCTATTCGTTGATTCCGGCGGAAGACTATATATGGACAAAAAAGGATGTCCATGATTCGACCGTAGAAATCAACTACTACACCGACGGCTCTGCAACATTTACAGATACCGGATCTTCGTTTCCGTCCGCAGAAGCGGTATATTACGACAAAATGATCGCAGCCAATATCGAAGAAGATTCTCTTTCGATTGATTTTTCGATTGAAAACGGTACGGCACATATCTTCATTTACTTATTAGCTGCCGATGGCTACAGCTCCTATGTCTATACCCTTTCCAATTCTGCTTTGGGAGCAACCGATTATATGGAATCCCTCGGTGATCTGTATGCCGGGGTGTACAAGCTTGATATGAAGCTTACGGACTTTGTCGCAAGCACGCGATTGGACGACGGTTCGGCATTTCCGCAAGAAGCAATCGTTAACGGTCAGCTTCGGTTTGTCGGTCTCCAAATTTATGTATGCAACGGTGCCACCCTCACAATCCGCGATCTTTCTATCGTGACGAGTAAAGCCGGACCCTCCAAAGATGACAGTTCCAACGAAGACGATTCCGATGAACCACCCGAAGGGGAGGAAGAGCCCACTCTTCCCCCTGCGGACGCGAGTGACTACACCTACGAGATTCTCGACAGCGAAGTGACCATTACATGGTATATGGGCGAAGGCGGTGACGTGGTTATTCCGAGTGAGATCGAAGGGTATCCCGTAACCGGCATAGGAGATTATGCATTTAGCAAAAACGAGCTTATCACAAGCGTCGTGATTCCTTATGGTGTCAAATATATCGGAGTCGATGCTTTTATGGATTGCTGGAATCTGCAAAGCGTTGTAATCCCCGACAGCGTCGTATCAATTGGCACAACCGCTTTTTCTTATTGCGAGTCGCTTACCGCTATTACCATTCCGGCAAGTGTTGCTACGATCGGCGAGAGCGCTTTCTACCGTTGCAACAATATGGATGCAATCTATTGCCTTGCGGCAGAAAGTTCGGACGGATGGGCGGAATATTGGGACAACGGTTTCTATGGTAATATATATCTTGACGGAAAACTGCACAAAGGCATTGTCGGTGATTGGCGCGTGACCATAGATCGCGGCGAAACGACAATCGTGAATTATTCCGGAGACGATGCAAACGTTGTGATCCCGTCCGAAATCGAAGGTTATCCCGTCACAACAATCGGTTGGGGCGCATTTGAAAGAATGGATCTCGTTAGCGTCACATTCCCCGACACTGTCCGTACGATTTCTAAAGAAGTGTTTTATCTCACAAACGTAGAGACCGTTTGGATTCCCGCATCTGTAGAATACGTCGGTAGCAGTTTGGCTTATGGATGTGATGTCGATATGCAAATTTATTGCGAAGCAGAATCTCAGCCGGAAAGATGGGACAATAATTGGGCTACAGACGTCTATTACGATAAGCCGCTCACCGTTCACTGGGGCGATTTTGCCGAAGAACCCGATGTACCTACGGATAGCGACAACCTGGCGTTGGGCAAAGACTACATCATCTCACAGCAGTTCCGTCAGGGCGGCGCCGATGTGTGGTGGGGTTGGGACGAAAATGCTCCGATTTCTTATCCCGACGAAGGCGGTACATTGACCGACGGTATCAGAGCTTCTTTCGATACGGATTATCTTGATCCCATCTGGGCAGCTTTTAATGTCAACTGTCCCGAATACATAGACTTGGGGTACTCCTATATCACAGTTGATCTCGGTGAGATCTGTTCGGTTTCCGAAATCCTGCTCGAGTTCTACAATCCCAAAGAACTTGGGATCGCCACGCCGTATCAGGGAAATTTTTATATCTCCAAAAACGGTGTAGATATGGAATGGATCGGAGGATTCGACTGCATCCCCGAGAATGATCCCGACGACGTATCCACCATTTGGTATATCAACGAAACATCTGTAGAAGCACGGTATATTCACGTTTGTTTCAAAATGAACAGTTGGGCGTTCCTGTCCGAGATTGAGGTCTACGGCAAAAAAGAGCAACCTCCTGTCACCCTCGGCGATGTCACTGGCGACGGAAAGATCAATAGTGCGGACGTTTCGCATTTGATGCGGTATTTTGCGGACCTTGATTACGCGACAGGCACTTCCACCGTGGAAATCGGTGACAATGCGGACTGCAACGGCGACGGCGTGCTTGACGGGCGCGACGTGGTTCGTCTGCTTCGTTACCTCGCAAACCGCGATCCTTTGACGGGTGAGTCGGACGTGGAATTGGGTAAATAACACAGTACGGACGGGCAATGCTCGTCCGTGTTTTTCGTTGACAAATGCAAAAAAATATGTTACTATACAGATACTACGTAATATTTGGAGGAAAATGCCATGTCGCATGTGCTTTCGTTTGGTGAGATTTTGTGGGATCTGTTTCCCGAGTCCAAGGTGATCGGCGGCGCACCGTTCAATTTTGCCGCGCATCTGGCAAAGTTGGGTGCAGACGTTTCGTTTGTTTCCGCGGTCGGAGCGGACGAATTGGGCGACGAGGCGATCGCGTGTATGGAATCGCTGGGCATCAAGTCCGACTGCACCACCCGGCATCCTCTGTACAAAACGGGCTACTGCAAGGTCACGTTGCAGGACGGAACGCCTTCCTACGACTTGGCGTGGAACGTCGCTTACGACCACATTCCCGTGCCCGCGGCATTGCCCGAAAGCGTCGACGCGGTTTATTTCGGCACACTTGCCAACCGTGCGTCGGAATCATTTTTGAACCTGTTTTTGATGCTGGACAACATCAAAAGGAAAGAAGTCTTTTTTGACGTCAACATCCGCGGCAACGACTGGTCGCCTATGCTGATCATGTCGCTGATGGCGCAAACGACCATTCTCAAGTTCAGCCGAGAGGAAGCTCACGTGCTGGCGGGTATCATGGAACTGCCCCTTGACGGTAACGTATGCACGGCGATCTGCCAAACGCTCAGTCTGCATTACCCCGACCTCAAGCAGATCCTCGTCACACTGGACAAGGACGGTGCTTTTGTGTTTGACACCAAAACGGGACAAAAGACCTATGCGCCCAAGCCGCAGAACAAGGTCGTTTCCACCGTCGGCGCAGGCGACTCGTTCTCCGCTTGCTACGTTTATAATTACTTGGAAGGCTGTGACATTGCGACCTGCCTCGCACGCGCAAGCGCGCTGAGCGACTACGTCGTCACACAGCTCGGTGCCGTCCCCGAATACACGGACGAGTTGATCAAAAAGATTAAATAAACAAAAAAGCAAAAGCAGAGTCGAAATTGACTCTGCTTTCTGTTTGTCGGGTTGTCGCCCCAACTTTCCGTCAGCTTTTGCTGTACAAAATTTCAAGGTTTCCGTCAACAAAACCTACGCCAATGCCGTTTTTGGATTTTAACAGCTCTGCATGCTTGCCGTACGTCAGATACTCTTTCAGTGCATTGACGATATATGCCAAAGCATCTTCCCAGTTGCAGTCCATTTCCCACCCATAGGGATTTTCTCTCGAACCAAAATCCGTGATTTCATCGCAAGGCCAGTCCTCGTCTTCGGTATCGAAACGATCCGCACCGACCAATTCCATGGACCAGATTCCGTCGCCGTCTTCATAAAGATTAAAGCAAAATGCTACAACATCATCGGGAATATCCGTATCAAGAAGGTTGTCTATCCAGTCTGAGATTGGCAGATTTACGTTTTTTTCTTCTTTTTGCTCCATTGTCTCGTCTCCTCTAAAAAATGCAGAAAAGTCAGTATACATCGGTTTTTCTTCCCAACAAGACCGTTGCGCAGCAGAATTCAGCTCGCCAAGGGGTGCTTCCAGGTCAGTCAAATATCCATGCAATGTGTAGTTAGAGACCGGATTATAGGAATATCCGGTCACACGCACCTTTTCCGGAGAAATATATTCGTAAAAATCTGCGAGCATTGTCGTCTTTGACAAGTATCCACAATAGCACGGCTTCCCATCTTTGTAACCAAGCGCTATGACCTCACTACCATACATCTTTTTTTGATTGTATTTGAAAGGGCAGGCATATCGGATACCCTCCAATTCAAAGCAATGATATGTAGTGTCATTTACAGAGTGAAACACCTTCGTTGCCCGCAAGAGCCTGTATTCGCTGTCCAATTCGTAAATAATATAGTCTTTTTTCTTCGTTTTGAGCGTCAAAGCACGCGAACGCATTGGTGTCGCTTTTCCGGGGATTGCTGCTCCGATTCCGTACTCATATGGACCGTATAAAGTATATACTGACTCCCGTGCCGTCAGTTCTTCGTAATGGTCCCATGCATACTGTGCCGCCCGTCTTCCGTCTGACAGAAGTTGTTTCAAATCTTCCATGTCCAAATTTTCCACAGGCTTATGGGGATTCATATATTTACCTTCTTTCCGAGCGCAGCTTTTTTCATTTTGACGGATTGCCGTTTGCATCGCAAAAACAGCGTTCGACCGCCGTCTTCCTTTTCATTATACAAAACCTTTACCAATCTGTCAAGCAAATCGCATAAATATTCCGCAAAATCTCCGTTCCCATAGGTCAAGTTCAATGCCAAAAGAAAAGCCGCCAAACGACGGCTTTTCTGTATCCCCCCGACACGGCAGTGTCGGGCATGAAGAATTTTTTAAAGTTTCCAAAGAATCTTTTTACTTCCATATCCGATCTTTTTTCAGGGCATATCACTATCCTCAAAAAAGCGATTTGTGTTTTTGCCGGCATACTGCACTTACAGTATATATCCACGAGCTACTTCTGTATTGCCTTCTAATAAAATAAATTTCGTTCCGCTGGTCAAAGTGTCGAAATATGCAAACGCCATATCGTTATCTAAAAGCATCGATAGGTTGATGGGCCCTCGAACTTTTTGATTCTCTTCTGTAATTTGAAAACGAATGCTCCAATGCTCTTTAGCGGGGTCATTTTCTCGAACGATATGGGGAAAGT
>JAFQII010000024.1 GCA_017397605.1 Clostridia bacterium | reverse complement strand
GATACGTCGAAAATTTCCGCACCGATATCCTGCTTTGGTTTTTCGGGTGTGATTTTATGCTCCTCGTCGTAGCTTTCGATCGGGTCGGCGCCCGTCGGCAGGGAAGGCTCGTCTTTTTCACAGCCGCATAACGCCGTGAACAAGCATGCGAGTGCGAGTAATAAATACAGTGCTCTTTTCATGGTAAGTTCTTCTTTTATTCAAATGGTTCTTTTTCTGGTTAAGAGATAAACGATCGCGGACAGCAATGCCGAAAACAGCACAAACGCGGTTACGCTGAGCACGACGTCTTGCGTCGTGATTCCAAAATGCTCGATCATCTGCTGGTGGTACTCCGTGCGGAAATAGTACATGTAATCAAACACCTTGTGGGGAACCGGTGTCAAGTTCTCGCGGATATAAGCGATGACCGGACCGCCTGTCCATACAAATAATTTGCCAAACACGATGTAGAAGAGCGCAAACAGCAGTCCGCCGATGGATGCGGCAACACCGCTTTTGAACGACGCCGCGATCAGATACGTGACCGAAACGTATATGAGGATAGAAGGGATGCCGACGATCAGCTCTTGAAAAAACGCTCTCACAAACAAATCGCTAAAAGCAGCAGGTAAGCTCATGCCGTCCACGCCGCCGCGTGTCACGACGTAGCTGAACACGCTGATCATGATCAGCAAAAAGTGGTTTGCCGTGTTGACCGCGATCAGGGATGCAAATCTGCCGTATACGTATGCCGACGGCTTTGCTCCCGAGGATTTTTCGATCTCATACAATCGGTCGCCGTAATCGCGCAAAAAGATGACCGATGCAGAGACAACACAAACCAAAGCGGAAGAGTAAACGGCAATGGTTTTTGATGCGTTGGCAAGCATTTTACAATAGTCCTGAAAACTCAGGACATACCGCGGGTCGGTGTCCCAGATCATCTCGTAGGTTTCAATATTTACATATCCGTAGTGGCACGCCATCACTTCGTTATAAATGGAGTATGCCAATCCGATCGCCAACACCATCCAGAAGGACGGCGAGCGAAACAGCGTTTTGAGTGTGTTTTTAAAGGTAGCGATAAACATATGGACTCCTTTCTCAGTTCCGGATGATCTCGCGGTATTCTTCTTCGGTAGCGATATCCGTTGCGATCAACAAAACATCAATTCCATCTTTGAAATGCTCGGGCCACGAGCTTTGCTTGGCAGTAAACTCCGTGTCGCTGTATGCGATCACCGCTGTCGCATAAGTCACGCCTTTGCTCATCAGCTTCCAACCAAAATGCTGTATGTGCAGAATTTCTCCGTTTTGATTGAATGAGACGAGCGTCATTTTGCGCGCAAGGGATTCTTCGTTTTGGTTTTCGTATCCGATGTTTCCGTGCAGTCCGTACATGCTGGGTGTTTCTTCTCCGGGCAACTGTACGGAACTCGGATGGATGGGCCAGACCATTAAATACGCATCTTTTGAATCTTCATCCCACACAAGCTGCTTGATATTGGACAGCTTGCATACTCCTGTATACTCTGCCGCATCGACCGAATACGAAAAATCTGCAAACGCGATGCCGGGATTCCAGACAAAGTGTGTTTCCGTTTTCGATGCAATATCCTTGTAGTTTTGCATTTCGGTTTGCAAAACGTTTCCGCTTTCGTCCAGATAATTTGCAGTTACGGTCACGCTGTAGTGGGTGTCCGTCGGATTTCCAAACCGCATGATCACAACGTTGCCGTCGCGGTATGTATACATTTTGTGTTGGATGTCAAAGCTTTTTGCTGTTTCGCCCGGCTGCTCATCCTCGATCACGATTTTAGAGGTCTCGTCGTAGCTTTCGATCGGGTCGGATGCGTGTTCGTTGTTCTGCGATTCGGTATTGCATGCGCAAAGTGTACCGCACAAAAGCAGTGCGGAGATAAGACAGAGCATTTTTTTCATAACGGTACTTCCTTTTCCATTTTGATACTTCTATTTTTCTATACAATTGTAAGGAGAGTTTAAGGAAAACCGCATTTTTGCAAAAAAAAATACCCGCTTTTTTCCAAGCGGGTAAAAAACGTTATTCACCGACACGAAATTCGGGATAGACCTCTCTGAGATTCTCAAGAAACGGATCACGGATGGTGCCTACAAAAAAGAGGGCGGGATCATCGCTCCATGTGACGTGCAACGTTGTGATAAAAACACCGTACGGTGGATATTTGTTCAATTGCTCACGCGTTTCGTGGACGTCGGAGAGGGGAAACGCCTCGAGGTTTTTGACCGTGAGCGCATAGGGCGGTTTTTCTTTGCATTCCGCGCCGTCACCCGTGTCGGTATAAAATGCGTGGATGTTTTCGTCTGTTGTGTATGTGGCGGAGTTGATGACTTCCATCCGTGCAAAGATGAGATCGATCACCTCTTCATGTCTTTTTGCGGTGTCAAGCTCTTCGGGGACGTACATGCTGTCCCCGAAATAGGTAGTCAGCGAGTGATCGAGTCCCCTCACCCGAACGATGTCGTATTTTTCCAGCAAAGCGAGCGTGTCGCTGATCAGATACAGCGCTTCTTCCGTCGTGACCGAAAACCATTCGCCGTGTCCTCTGCGTCTGACGAAATCGGTGATTTGTTTGCTGCTGTAGAGCGTAGCGATCCGCTTGCCGTCCGTTTCGGTGATAAAGGTATAGGTGCCAAACTTTCCGTCAAGCTGTGTCTGCGTCTCGGGTAGCTCGGAAATCTCTGTTTCGGGGATGTCGATGTCGGGCGCATACGCTTCTCCCGAAAATGTTTTGCTTCCGTCCGCTGTTAGCGGGATAAAAGAGATTCCGCATGCGAGGAGTAAAACCGCCAGTGCCAACGCGAGCAATACTTTGATGACAAACCATACTTTTCTCTTCATGCCTCATCCTCCGCAAAACGCACGATGGCGGTGGTTCCCTGCGCAGGGGCGGAGCGGTAAACCAAAACTGCGCCGTGCGCATCCGCGATACGTTTGCACAGCGCCAACCCCAATCCTGTGCCGCCGTCGCGCCGAGCGCGTGATTTGTCCGTACGGTAAAACGGCTCGGTGATATGCACAAGCTGTTCCTCGGTCATGCCGATGCCGTTGTCCCTGACGCAAAGCGACAAGTTTCCGTCCTCGCGCAGAGCGGATAACTCGATCTCGCCTTTTCCGCGGCAGGCACGGATTGCATTCTCGACAAGATTGGAGATCAAAAGCTCGATCAACACCTCGTCGCCGTTTAACAAAAATTCACACGGAACGCAAGACAAACGAACACCGTTCTCGCTTGCCTTGGTCAAAAAATGTGAGACGGTTCTTTCAAACAGCTTTGCAACGGAAAACGTCGTACGCTCAATGCCGTTTTCACGGATAAATGCGGAGTTCAACAGTTTTTCACTGATGCTTTTCAACCGCATCGCCTCGGACATGATGTTGTTCATGGCTTTCATGCGGTCCTCGGGTGCAAGCTCAACGCCGTAGACATATTCCGCATACCCGTGTATCGAGGTCAGCGGTGTGCGCATTTCGTGCGCAAGGTTATCGAGCATTTGTTGTTTCTGCTCGGCATTTTTGGTCAGTTCGTCCACTTGCTCACCGATCTTGTCTGCCATGGCGTTAAAATCCTTTGCCAACGCCGCAAACTCATCGCCGCCTTTTTCGTTGGCTCGCGCGTCAAGATTACCGCCGCTGATCTGCTTGGTCGTGTCTCTGAGTTTTTCCAGCGGCAAAAACATTTTTTTCATCACCAGATACAGCACGACCGCAAGCAAAAAAGACGCCGACAGCGAGATCAGAATAAACGTCACCGAAAGTGTGACCAGCTCCCGATCGAGATAGCTGACATCTTTAGCTGTGGTCATGACATAAATTCCGCGGCAGACCGTGTCCGAGACGACAATGTACCGCTTGCCGTCGATACGCGTGTTGATCAAAGTCCCTGCATCGGGACAGGGGATGGGATCGGGAATGTTCGTATAAAGAACACTTTTGTTTGAAGCGCGCGAAAATTGAATGTCAATGCTCTTTTCGCTGTAAAATGT
>JAFQII010000234.1 GCA_017397605.1 Clostridia bacterium | reverse complement strand
CCTTAAAAACCCCACCAAAGGGGATGATCCCCTTTGGAATCCTACATGTTTATCCCCACCGAAAACGACAGTTTTCGGCAATCAGTTTTTTGGAGATTCTTAAGAACCTTTTTTTCAAAAAAGGTTCTTAAGGCGTTCCCCTTACATATCGGCAAATGCCAGAACTGCCTCTTTCATCTCGTCGGGACGAACCACAGCGGTAAAGCGGTCTTCTTGCGTTTCGAGATTTGCCAGTCTCTCGGGCGCGGGGACGGAGCTGACCTTTTGCAATGCGCGCAGAGCGTCAAAGCCGTCCTCCGGCACTTCCTTGCCCAATGCGCCCAGCACTGCGGGCGAGAACTTGTAGGGTGATGCGGTAGATGCCACGAGCGTCGCACACTTGCCGTCGATATGGCGGAAATGCTGTTTTGCCGCCGCCAACGCCACTGCGGTGTGGGTATCGGAGAGGTATTTGTAGGTTTCAAAATATTCCTTGACCGTTTTTGCAGTCATCGCCTCATCGCAGAAATATGCAGCAAACTCCTCCTGCACAGCGGCAAGTACGTCGGGCTCGACGGTATAAATGCCGTTTGCGGAGAGTTCTTCCATATAACGGCGGCACTTTTCGGGACCTGCCAGCAACCAAAGCAAACGCTCCAGATTAGAAGAGATCAGAATATCCATCGACGGCGAAACCGTCTGATAGAACGTACGGCGCTTGTCATACACGCCCGTGTTGATGAAATCAGTAAGGATGTTGTTCTGATTGGATGCACAGATCATTTTGCCGATCGGCAGACCCATGCGTTTTGCAAGACAGCAGGCAAAGATGTTGCCAAAGTTGCCCGTAGGGACGACAACATTCATCGCTTCGCCGTCTGCCAGTCTGCCTGCGTTTTTGAGGTCGCAGTAAGCGGATACATAGTAAACGATCTGCGGAACCAGTCTGCCCCAGTTGATCGAGTTTGCGGAAGACAGGAACATGCCTTTTGCATCCAGCGCTTCTGCCATCGCGGGATCGGAGAAGATCGCCTTGACGCCGTTCTGCGCATCGTCAAAGTTGCCGTAGATCGCGGTGACGTTTACGTTTGCGCCCTGCTGGGTAGCCATCTGCTTCTTTTGAATACGGCTGACGCCGTCGGTCGGGTAAAAGACCTGAATGCGCACGCGCGGAACGTCCGCATAGCCTTCAAGAGCAGCTTTGCCCGTATCGCCCGAGGTTGCAACCAAGATCAGCGCGTCGCGCGTTTCTCCCGTTTTGGCAAGTGCCATCGAAAGCAAATGCGGCATGATCTGCAATGCCATGTCTTTGAACGCGCTTGTCGGGCCGTGCCAAAGCTCCAACAGATCCACATCGCCGACTTTTTTGATCGGCGTGGGCGTTTCTGCGGGGAATTTGGGCGCGCCGTATGCGGCATTTGCCGCCTGCAACAGCTCCTCGTGCGTATAATCGGTCAGATACATGCCCAAAATTTCCGCGGCGCGCTCCGCATAGGGGAGCTTTGCCAAACGGTCAAGCATCTCGGGCGTGAGAACGGGAATCTCCGTCGGGACAAACAGACCGCCGTCGGGGGCAAGTCCCATTTTGATCACTTCCGCAGAGGTGTATTCTTTTGGCTCAATAGTCGAGCGCGTGCTGACGAATTTCATAACCAATATCCTCGATTTTGTTGATAGATTGCGTCGTTCCGTCGGGATTCAAGTACACCTCGACGCCGTCAACGCGCTGAAAACGCACGCGGCGCGGAATCCAGATCCCAAGCGGATAACAAACAGGAACTTTTCCGTACGAAACATGCTGACGCGCAAACTGCTTTGCCGCATACTCAACGGAACGTATTTTATCTTCGTGCATGGCGTCGCGGGCTGTTCCCCAGCTCGTCCCCGTGCGCGTTTTGACTTCGTAGTAAACCAGTCCGCCGCGGTGATAGCCGACCAAATCGATCTCTCCGCCGTGGACACTGTAATTTTTGGCAAGGATACGCACACCCTGTTTTTGCAGGTATTCTTCCGCAAGCATTTCGCCGCGCTTGCCGATCTCTGCGCGTGTCACGTCGTTTCTCCCAAAAGCTTTTTCAAAAAGCTTCTGCGGTGCGCGGGGCAAGGCCCATGCTTGAGGATCATCTCGCGGTGCAGCTTGGTCGCATATCCCTTGTGGATCGCAAATCCGTACTCGGGATACAGCCGATCCAGCTCCATGCAGTCGCGGTCACGCTCCACCTTTGCCAGAATGGATGCCGCCGCGATCGAAGGGCATTTTGCGTCGCCGCCGATCACGGGGAACGCAGGCAGAGAAAAGCCGCGTGCGATATTTCCGTCTATCAAAGCGCCGTCGGGCTTGATATCAAGCTGTTCGACCGCTCTGCGCATCGCAAGCAATGCCGCGGACAGAATGTTGATCTCCTCGATCTCCTCCACCTCGGCGCGCGCAACCGCATAACAAAGCGCTTTTTCCTTGATGACATCATACAAAAGGTCGCGTTTTTTGGGAGACAGCTTTTTGGAGTCGTCCAGCAGTTCGATCTCGATTCCGCGCGGCAAAATCACCGCCGCCGCGTACACGGGGCCTGCCAAAGGACCTCTCCCCGCTTCGTCACAGCCGCAAAGAATTTGCAGATTTTCGTCACGAAAACTGTCTTCGATCTCCCAAGTCAGCATGTCGGTGTTCCCTTCCGTCAGTCAAGTGTAATCTCGCCGATTTTGCCCGCACGGAACTCATCCAGCAAAACCGATGCGGTGCGGTCGTCATCGACCTCTGCGCCCGCGCGGATAAAGCCGCGCTTGCGTGCAATTTTTTGAAACAAATCGTAGTCCGAGTCCTCGTCCGTCCACTCCACCTT
>JAFQII010000233.1 GCA_017397605.1 Clostridia bacterium | reverse complement strand
GGGTCGGGGTAAGAATCAACGGGATCTGCGGAATAGGTGTAGGTCATCTTCGCAAACAGGTTGTTTGCTTTCATGCCGCGGTCGGGCACGTTTCCGCTCAAAAACGCATTGATCTCGCCAACCAGTTCACTTTCTTCAAACACGGTCGAAACCTCACTCTGCTCGCTCTCCGCTTCGGAAGAAACGCTCTCGCTTTGCGTTTCGGACACCGTTTCGGGTTCGGCGGTGCAGGACACCAGCAACAGTGCGGCAAGCAACAGCATACAAATGCTCTTTTTCATCATTGTTACCTCACAAAAATCAAATTCCTTCCCGTCAAAACAGACGGGAAGGAATGTATCGTTCTTACTTTTTGAGCTCTTCGATCTCGTCTTCGGGAGCAAAATAGCTCTTGATATAGGGAGAGTTGCCTGCATAGAGGTAGTTAAACCCTGTTTCGGCAGGCTTGCAGTAGTGCGCCGCGTTTTGCAGAATGCGGCGGACATAGGGATTGTGATAAGTCGGCACGGTCTCGTGGCCGGGCTGGAAGTAGAACACCTTGCCCGCACCGCGTTTCCATACACAGCCGGAACGGAAGACATAACCCGTCTCATACCAAGACTGGAACACCTGCTCGTCGGGATCGGGAATCTGGAACGGTTCTGCGTAAACCTCCTCGCAGTCGATGTGGAAATGCGAGGGAATGCCTGCGGCAATCGGGTGCGTGGGGTTGATGTTCCACATGATCTCATGCAGATTGTCGCCCCAAAGCAGATTGCCTGTCGTGCCGACGACGCTCTTGAACACCTTGGAATAATGCCCCGAATGCAAAACGACCAAACCCATGCCGTTGTACACACGCTGGCGGATTTTTTCAACCAGCTCATCGCTCACTTCGCCGTGCGCCATGTGCCCCCACCAGAACAAAACGTCCGTGGAATTGAGAACCTCATCCGGCAGACCCTGATCGGGATCGTCCAAAGCGGCAAGCGTGACTTCGATATCGCCGCATTCCAAAAGCGCCTTGCCGATTTCGGCGTGCAGACCCTCGGGATAGATCGAGCGGACGACGTCGTTGGTCTTTTCGTGACGAAATTCGTTCCATATCGTTACACGGATTTTGCTCATATATCGTTACCTGTCTTTCTTGGTAGATTTTGTAATTTGAGTATAACACGGTTTGGCAAACTTGTCAATATTTTTCTGCGCACGATACATGACAAAAACCGCCGTTTGTACAGGCGGTTTTGGTCGGTATGCGGTTACTCTGCAGAAAAATATTCGTCGACATATGCATCGATCAGCTCGATAAACGCACTGCCGCCTTTGATCTGATAATCCATCCAAAGGTCGTCGTGGAGATATCCGTAGATATCGTTGCTGTATCCGTACGGATAGCAGATGTCCATATCACGTGTATCGATGTCAGTGATATTTTCATGCGTCGTTTCAAGATGTGCGATCACGCGGTATTTGCTCCTGTACGCTTGCTCCTCGTCGGAAGGAGTGTACTCGTCAAAATAGTCACACGCATTTTCAAAGGATGTAATAAACCTATCGAACACCATGCTCACCACAGTTTCGTCCGTGATCGTAAAGGTAGTCACAAGCTCCTTTGTTTTCTCGTCAAAAATTTCCACACGGACGCGGCGGGAGCCTGCCGCCTCCGGCGCATTGACAAAATCGTTTGCAAACTTTTCGTTGTAGAACACCGTGGTTTGGGTATGGCACGCAGACGGTCCGTAAAGACCGCCGTAGCTTTGCGTGCTGTCCAAAACGATATCGGGAGCATGCGCGATCAATTCAATCCGACCGTTGTACGGATAAAAACGCAGGCAATCGTACGCGGTTTCCTGCCCGTCCATGTCATAATGGTGCCCCGCACCGTGAATCATATGCGCCAGCGATTTTTGCTCCATGCGCGGAACGGACGCAAACGCAAACACCGAGTTTGTGGGCGCAGAATTTACAAACGAACCGCTGTCATAAACAACGATTCCGTCGTGGAGCGTCCGCACGCGGCGGAGAATGATGTCAAAGACGTCCTTTTCAGCATCGGGAGCTTTGGAGCTTGTCATCTTGACATATTCGCCGGACGTATAATACAGATATCCGTTATACGTCTGCACACTGTATGCGCCGTCATTCCAAACACCCAGTTCGATCACGTGGCTGTCATAAAACAAGGCAACGGTATCATTGACAATCGCCAGCATTTCATCCATCGAAAGCGTCAGCCACTCGCCGTTTTCACGGCGCTCTGCGATACCGCATAGCTGTTCTTCCGAAAAAATGTGCGCAATTCTTTTTCCGTCCGTCTCGCTGACGGTTACATAATCGGCGGGACTCTCCGCAGAAACAGGTGTCTCTACGGCAGAGACATCGGGCACACCCGAGTCATTCGGCAAGGGCGTTTCTTCGTCCGCGACGCTTGTCAACAGCGCCAGACTGCATGTCAGCAACAACGCCGCTGCCGTGATCAATGCGGCTGTTACGGTCAAAACCCATTTGTTTGTTTTCATGTTTTCTCCTTTCAAAACCATTTTTCGGACAAACAATCTCACTTCCGCCATAAAGTGTATCAAAGAAATATGTTGGATTTGTTTGAGAATTGTCATGGAGTTGTAAAATTCTGTTCTTTTGGCAGTAATACACGGACCTCACTGCCTTTTTTGGGCTCGGAGAAAAAACGCATCGTCCATCCGTGCGACGCAACAATCCTCGCACATAGTGAAAGCCCCAGACCCGTTCCGCCTTCACTGCGGGAGCGGGACTTGTCCGTACGGTAAAACGGTTCGGTCACATGCGCAAGCTGTTCCGCTGTCATACCCACACCGTTGTCGCGGACAAACAAATACAGCCCGCCGTCCGCATCCGTTTCACAGCCGACCGTAACCGTCGCATTCGGAACGCCCCTGCACGCTTTGATCGCGTTATCCGTCAAATTGGAGAGCAACATACCCGTCAGAACCGGATCACATGCGCATACCGCGTCACGTGACATTTCCAAAAGCACAACGCCCTCATTCGCCGCCTTGGCGCGCAAAGCAGTGACGGTATCCGAGATCAATCCCGAAACCGAGACCGTCTGTTTTTTGATCCCGTTTTCCCGGATAAATGCTTCGTCCAAAAGGCGCTCGCTGATTTTGCCGAGGCGTTCTGTTTCTGAGATGATATAGTTCAACGCCTCCCATTTTTCTTCCTCCGAGATATTGGCATTTTGTACAAACTCTGCGTACCCGCGGATGGAAGTCAACGGCGTGCGCAGTTCATGTGCAAGGTTGTCCAGCATCTGCTGTTTGACACGGTTCCCCTGCTCAAGCGCCTGCGTGTGTGTTTCCACATGCTCCGCCATGCGGTTAAAATCTCTCGCAAGCATGGCAAATTCATCCTTGCCCTTGTCATCTGCACGGACAGAAAAATTTCCCGATGCGATCTCGCTCGATACCGTGCGCAGTTTTTCCAAAGGAGATGCCAGTCTGCGGAGCGCAAAAAACAAACAAATCGCAAGCAAAACCGACGCAAGCACCGAAGTCGGGATGTAGATAAACGCCATTCTTTGAAAATCCTTGTCCAGGTAGCCGATGTCTTTGGCATATACCACAATCAGGTCGCTCTCTTCGGACTGCTCTGCGATCAAAAAATACCGTTTCTGTTCGATGCGCTGTGTTTTGGAATACCCTACTGCAGGAACGGACACACCCTCGGGCAGAGAGGAATAAAGCTGCCGATCCTCGCGGTAAAAAGCAAGCAAGACGTCCTTTTCTTTGTAAAACGAGCCGTAGGACAAAAACACAAGCTGCTCGCTTGCGCCCTCTTTGAGATATGCGAGGTCGTCTGCGACCGCTTCGGCAATCACACGTTCCTCGGCAAAGCAAACATTTTCCGCCGCATCAATACTTGTTTTGTACGTGTAAAACGCAAGCATAAAAATGCCCGTATTGAGCACGGTCAAAAACAGCAACAGCGTCACCAGATAGGTTTTTTCACGAAATTTCATAGTTCAAACCGATACCCCGTTTTGTACAGCGTTTTGAGATGATCTCCAAGTCCAAGCTTGGAGCGGATCTGCCGAATGTGTACATCCACCGTGCGCGTATCTCCCTCGTAATCAAATCCCCATACCGCACAAATCAGCTTCTCACGGGTAAGGGCAATGTTGCGGTTTCGGAGCAGTGCCTCCAGCAAATCATATTCCTTGGGCGTCAAAAGAACCTCTTTTCCGTTTTTATATACTTTTTTGGAAGAAAAACGCACCTCAATATCATCAAAACGCAAAGACTGCTCAATCTTTTGGGTACGGCGCAATACCGCCCCGACACGCAGGATCAGTTCCTGCATTTCAAACGGCTTGACAATATAGTCATCCGCGCCGAGCGATAGCCCTTTGATGCGGTCGGCGGCACTTTCCTTGGCGGTCAAAAAGATCACGGGCGTACCGTTTGTTTGCTCGATCAGCTCATAGCCGCTTTGATCGGGAAGCATGATGTCAAACAGCATCAAATCAAAATTTTCCTGCGCGATCAATACGGCCGCCGTATTGCCGTCTGCGGCTTCGATGCAATTGTGTCCGATCAATTCCAGATTGCGTTTGATCAGGTTGCGAATCGGTTTTTCGTCCTCGACAATCAAAATTCGTGCCATAACGCACCTCCTGCAACAACAGTATACAACAAAAATATGTTGGATTTGTTAAGAAACTGCCCGAAAACCACGTTTTGCAAAAACTTTTTTGTCAAAGTCTGCAGAATGTCTGTTTTCGACAACTTTTTATTGACAAATCCGCCTCCCCGTTGTATACTGATATATGTTATAAGGAGGAATTTGCGATGAAAAACAGAAGTTTGTTGCTAAAAGTGTTATCCGCTGTTTGTTCGGCAACCATGCTGTGCGCTTGCATTCCGTTTGGGGTGAGCGCGGAGAAAGCCAATCCGTCGCCCAATGTCATTCCCGCCATTCGTGAGTGGGAGGGCGGCACAGGTTCTTTTGTCCTGCAAAACGGCATGCGCGTCGTACTTAGCGAGAATACCTCTCTCTCCGATAAAAAGAAAGAAATCATCACGGGTTATTTTGCCCATTTGTTTGACATGGATGTCGAAGTCATATCGGGAGACGCCAAGGACGGCGACATTCTGCTTGTCGCGCAGGCAGACGATACGCTCGGCAAAGACGGTTACACGCTGGACGTCACCGAAAAACGCATAACGGTCACCGCGCCCTCGGAAATCGGTCTGCTGTACGGCGTGACAACCATTTTGCAATCCTGCGTAGCAGACGGCTTTATGCCCGTCGGCAAGGCGCGCGACTACAGCGCATACGAGGTACGCGGCGGTATGCTGGACGTGGCGCGTGCGTGGATCCCGATGGATTATCTCACCGAGATCACCCAATACGCGGCTTGGTTTAAGATCAACCGTTTTCACGTCCACGTCAGCGACAACAACGCATTCCGTCTCGAAAGCGACATCGAAGGCCTTGCATCTGCGGACGGCTATTACACCAAAGAAGAATACCGCAACTACCAGTTGGAGATGAAAGAATACGGCGTCGACGTCATCACCGAGATCGACACGCCCGCACACTCCGCATGCATCGGCAAGGTCGTGCCGCAATATATGATGGACAACGTACACATCGACATCGAAAACCCCGATGCGATACAGTTTGTCAAGGATCTCTATGCGGAATACCTCACGGGCGACAACCCCGTGATCGTGTCCGATCATTTTCACATCGGTACGGACGAATATACCGCAGGACACGAAGAGCAGATGCGCGCTTACACCGACGAGATGCTCAAGTATGTGCGCTCGCTTGGCTACACACCGATGTTCTGGGGCTCGTTCTCCGAAAAAGGGCAGGGCGGTTTTTACGGCACAACGCCCGTCACCTCGGATGCCGAAGCGTATTTCTGGGCGTACGGCATTTCCGACCACAAGATGCTCTTGGATATGGGCTATCCGATCATCAACATCTACGGACCGATTTTGTACGTCGTTCCCGGCGGTAACTACGGTTTTGCAGACTACTACAATCTCGAGAGCTTGTACGTCAGCTGGTTTGTCAACCAGATGGGCTACGGCGCAAACAACATCATCGATGCAGATCATCCGCAGCTTCTGGGCGGCAGCTTTGCATTGTGGAACGATCTGTCCCCCTCGGGCATGGGCTTTTCGTACTTTGACATTTTTGACCGCATCCGCGGCCAGGTCTGTCTGATGGCAGAAAAAACGTGGTGCGGCGAGCAAACACGCAAGCTCACCGCAGACTGGTTTGTCTCGCGTTACGATGCGCTGTCCGCGTTCGGCGGCGACACCGACCCCGGCAGACATATGCCCGAGGACATCGACGGTGAGATCCCCGCAGGCACAGACAGCTTCGGCTGGCCCTACACCGCATCTATGAACGTTACCGTTGGTGCAAAAGGCACGGTCACCACGATCTTAGAAGGCAAAGATGGCAAATTCTATATCGACGGCAACGGCATGGCATCGCTCGCAAGAGAAAACTACGTCTTTACCTTTGATCACAAGTTTACCGAAGGCGAAGAACGTAAGATCGAGCTGATCGCCGACAACAAAGAGACGGTCATGGTCATCGATGACACCTACTTCTATCCCGCGATCAATCACAAAAACAGCACCACGCACAGCACGACCTTTGTACTGCCGCTGGAAACCGTGGGCGAAACGGTCACGGATCTGAAAGTCCGGCACGGTGCAAAAGAGATCGGGCATCTTTTGATCGGCAAGAACCTTGCCGAAGGGAAAACGGTCACGGTCAGCGGCTTGGAAGTGGACACCGGACAATTCCTGCCCGAGTTTGCCGTCGACAACAACCCCGACTCGCGCGTTTCGTTTGCAAGAGATCAGGACGAGCAGTGGATGCTCATCGACCTCGGCGAGATACAAAAAGTCAACCGCGTAGAGATTACGTTCTATGAGCATATTTCCGATTACAGCGTGCTGGTATCCCGCGACGGCGAAGAATTTATAGAGGTTGCGCGCATTCAGCAGGGCGAAGACAAGGCCAAACAGACAGACAAAGTCACGTTTGAAACTGTAGAGGCCCGTTACATCCGCTACGAACAGCACAAGCGCTTTTATATCCCCGACTGGAACGCATACTACAGCGGCGGCATCACAGAGTTCGGCGTGTTCTATGACGACGAAAGCTACAAGGATATCTTACGTGAGGCAAACGATCTGCTCGGCAGAGATTGCACCCAGTCGTTCCGCAACGCGTTGCAGGCGCTCAGCAATTACGTCCGCAAGGACCGTATGTATACGACGCATCTTGCCGCGTTGATCGAGACGATGCAAAGCGAGATCGACGCATACAAGCAAAGTCTCGAAAACCAAGACTCGTCCGACGTCAGCACAGAAACAAGCACCGAAAGCGTGCCGGCTGTGCAAGAGAATCCCAAAAAAGGCATTTCTCCCCTTGTATGGGCGGGCATTGCCGTCGGCGCATGCGCTCTGATCGGCGGAGCGCTGTGGATCATCAAAAAGAAAAAGAAATAAGGAGCATATACAACAATGGATTATAATCGCAACATTCGTTATTTTACCAAAGCCAACATCGGCAAGATTGCAACCGCAAGCTGGCTTGCCGCAATTGTCGGCGTCATTGTTGCATTTTTGCGCATGGGCTGGATCACATACATGCTTGGCGGCACCGTTGCATTTGCGGGTATCGTTTGCGGCATCGTTTGTTCCAGCAAATCCATCAGCGACAAGGAATACGACGGCATTGTAAATAACATGATCAAGCATTTCCGCAAGCATTTCAATGAGTTTGTACACGAAAAGATCAACCAACACAACGGCAGAGGCAAAGCGCCGATCTCTGTTGATGAAGAAAAACTCCGTTTTTCCAACGTGTACTTTTACGAGGGCGAAACCCTCTCCCGCCTCGGTCAGGATGACCGCCGCCGCAGCAACAAGCTGTTGCTGTCCGCATACTTCTGCGACAAACAGAACTTCTACATCGGCTACGAGCTGGTCGGCGTTACGGAAGAGCTCCACGAAGAGATATTCGGCGTATACAGTTACACCGATGTCGAAAGCATCGTCAACGATCAGCCCGAGCCCCGCTCGCCGTATGCGGAATATGACCGCGTCACGCTTAAGCTCAAACGCAAGCAGACGCCGATCGTATTCTACATGATCAACGATGCCGAGCTGGACACTCTGCTTGGCACGGTTCGCTCCAGAATCACCGCTGACGAAGAATAATCCATCTACCGAAAGGAGCTTCCGGCATGAAACGATTTGTCGCGACAGCATTGCTGATCTGCCTGCTGTTTGCCGTTTTGCCCTGCTCCGTTTCGGCAAAACGGGGACTGACAGACGCAGACTTTCTTGCGTTTAGTGCAATCTCCGTTTTTGATTTTGCAGAAGGCGAAACGGTACAGCAAGCATTGGAGCGTCTCCGCGTGTGGAATACGGCCTGGGACGAAACGCAGGGCATTCCATACGCACAGCTTTGCAAGTACATCGCTTCTTACCGCGCCGAAATCATTTTTGACCAAAGTCTGCAAAACGGTTTCTACGCAGTCCTGTTTTCCGATACAGGCACGGACGGCGTGCTCGCTTTCCGAAGCTCCGCTCCTCCGTGGAGCGTGGGCGAAGACAGCATTGATGCCGCGCACGACTGGTTGGGAAACGACTTTCCGATGGAACTGGGCAACACGATGGGAACGCAGTACGAAAGCGCCGTGGAGGCGTATCTGCTTGCCGATGCCCGATTCCGCTCGGTCACGGTGACAGGGCACTCGCTCGGCGGTGCATGGGCGGATCTCGTTTCGGCACTGTTCGGTTGCCGCGGCGTAAGCTTTAACGCCGTTTCGGCGCTTGATGTGCTTTATCGGCACGATCCCGAACGCGCAAGCACTCTGTTTGCCGGCGCGGACGCATGGAATTTTGTCGACCACACCAACGAGTACGATGTGCTCGCGGGTATGTTTGAAACATACGCCGCTACCGAAATCAAACCCTATATTGCACACAAGAGCAACATCGAAGTCGATACGCAAGCGCTCGATGCGCTCAAAGATGCGTTTCGGCAATCCGCGCTCGACGCGTCTTTGGCGGAGCACTTACGTTCACTGATCGGTTCCGATATTGCGTTTTGCCACTCCCTGCAATCCTTTGTCACAACCGACAGCACGGGTGACGTCTGTCTGACGAAAGAAGTCAGCCGTTTTGAAGGGCAATGCGGTATCGTCGGTGAAATGGCTACCGCGGATTGCTATGTCGAATTGGGTTCCCGCGGCACAGACAACTTAAACGAAGGGCTCCTTTCGTATGCCCCCGGCACCGTCTACGGCGGTGACGGTTGCGACACCCTGATCGGAAGTGTCCTTGCTGACACCCTGATCGGCGGCAAGGAGAACGATGTCCTCGACGGCAGTTGGGGCGACGACACCTATCTGTACCGTGTCGGCGGCGGAACAGATCTGATCGCGGACGCCGCAGGCAACGACACGCTGGTACTGTACAGTGCGTCCGACGGCATACTTTCGACAGCAATCAGCACAGACGGTCTATACATCGAGGTCTGGCTGGATCAAACGCTCGCCGCACGCATTCTGCGCAAGGCACGCGCATCCGACGCAGGCACGTTTTGGGTGACTTGCGGTACACAAACGCAAGAGCTCTCGGCTTGTTTTGACGGCACGTCCTATGCGTCGCGCATTACCGTCAGCGGCGGCAACGAGGTTTGGATCGTCGATTCTTTGGGCAAACTCATTGATACCGCAGATGAAACAAAATCAGCCGCTTTCGGCAACGTATATCTCACCGGGGACGGCAAATACATCCTCGATCTCCGCGCAGGCTACACCGTCAAATTGATCGGCAAAGACGGCGGCACGGTTGAGTTCCGATACCAAAAAGCGCAAAACGGTGCGCTCTCCCATGTGCAAGTGCTGTCGGGTATCTCTCTCAAGGACTCTTACACCGCCACGCTTGCCAGAAATGCCAAGGGCGAGCTGACCGTCCGCATCGATGTTGCGGGCTTTTTGCGAGGAGACCTCAACGCAGACGGCGTCGCAGATGCGCAGGACTATATGATGCTCAAACGCGCTATCCTCGGCACTTATACGCTCACCCCCGCTCAAAAAAACGCGTCCGACTTTAACGGCGACAGCGAAACAACCGCACTCGACTATATGATGCTCAAGCGCTGTATCCTCGGAACGTATTCGATCTGATAAAGGATTTGTACAAGCATGAAAAAACCGTTTGACTCCCGCGCATACGAGCTGGATCTTTTGCGCGGTATCGCAGCGCTCTTTATGATTCTGGATCACTTTATGTTTGATCTGTGCGGACTTTTGCCCGCTCTCTTTACCGATTATCCGCGCAAGCTTCTGGTGTTTG
>JAFQII010000232.1 GCA_017397605.1 Clostridia bacterium | reverse complement strand
TTTTGGATTCTTAAACCTTTTTCTTCTAAAAAGAAAAAGGTTTAAGTGGGGTTTGGGGCAAAGCCCCAACGTTCCCTCACAGCGGTTTTTTCATAATTCGTCCATTCGGTCTTGGATAAAGCTCGTCCGTTGGGGCGACTTTTTTGATGACCAAAAGCGTGTGACTGCGGTCAAATACGGGAATCGGCGCGTCAATGACGGAGACGATCTCGCCGCCGAGCTTGGCGACGGCGGTCTGCGCTTCTTCCAGCTCCTCGCGGCCGCGGTTGCCTTTCATGGCGACAAAGTAACCGCCGACCTTGACAAAGGGCATGCACCACTCGCAGAGAATGTTCATGCGTGCCACGCCGCGCGAGACCACGCGGTCAAACTGCTCGCGGTAGTCCGCACTTCGCCCCAGCTCTTCCGCTCTGCCGCAAAGGGTCGTAAGCGTGCCGATGCCTGCCGCGCGTGCGGTGTCCTCGACAAACTTCAGCTTTTTTGCCGTCGCATCGTTGGAGGTGACGCGGCAATCCGTGCAGGCAGCTAACGGCAAGGACGGAAAACCGCCGCCGCAACCCACGTCCAGCACGTTTTGTTCCCCCTCAAACAATCCCGTCGTGAGCAGCGTCAGCGAGTCGTAAAAGTGCAGCAGCGCGACTTCTTCGTCTGCCGTGAGGGCGGTCAGATTGAGGTGCTGGTTCATCTCGACCAAGCGGTCTGCGATCACTTCGAGCCGTGCGCAGGATGCGTCGGAAAGGTCGGGGAGATATTGTTTTGTAATGGAAATGATGTTATTCATGTTGACCTCGCTGTGCCAGTGCTACCAAAAGCACCGAAATATCTGCGGGGGAGACGCCGGGAATGCGCGATGCCTTGCCGACCGTGTCGGGGCGCGCTTCCGTCAGCTTTTGCCGCGCTTCGAGACGCAAGCCGCCGATCGCGTTGAAATCGATGTCGGGCGGAATCTGCTTTTCCTCCATCTTGGCAAACCGCGCGACCTCGTCCAACTGACGCTTGATGTAGCCCTCGTATTTGAGTTCGGTTTCCACGCGTCTGCGTACGGAAGGCGGAAGCGTGGGCGGATCGTCCTCCAAGGCGTAGAGGTCGGCGAGCGTCAAAAACGGCCTGCGCAGAAAATCGGCTTTGCCGATTCCCGTCGGTGCGGGTGCGTAACCGCGTTCGGTGAGCAACGCGTCCAATGCGGGCGATGCGGAAAGATGGCTGTGCGTCAGACGTTCGATCTCATCTTTCTTTTGCTTGTCCTCTTGCAAAAATGTTTCGTACGCTTCGTCGCCCACCAAGCCGACGCGCCTGCCGTAACCGATCAAGCGCTCCTTGGCGTTGTCCTGACGCAACAAAAGGCGGTATTCGCTTCGGGAAGTCATCACGCGGTACGGCTCGTCCGCGCCCTTGACCGTGATGTCGTCGATCATTGTGCCGATGTAGCTTTCGCTGCGGGAGAGCACAAACGGCTCTTCGCTCTTGCAAAGCAAGGCGGCATTGATGCCTGCGACAAGCCCCTGCGCCGCGGCTTCTTCGTAGCCCGACGTGCCGTTGAACTGTCCCGCGCCGAACAGACCGCGTATGGTTTTGAACTGCAACGTGGGGTGCAACTGCATCGGGTCACAGCAATCGTACTCGATCGCGTAAGCGGTGCGCATAAAGACGCAGTGTGTCAGTCCCTTGATCGTGCGGACAAACTCCTTTTGCACCTCTTCGGGGAGAGAAGACGACAAGCCCTGCAGGTAGACCTCTTTGGTGTCCAGTCCCATCGGCTCGACAAAGATCTGGTGGCGCTCCTTGTCGGGAAAACGCATGATCTTGGTTTCGATGCTCGGGCAGTAACGCGGGCCTGTTCCGACAATGTCGCCCGTGTAAAGCGGGGAGCGGTGCAGGTTCTCGCGGATGATGCGGTGGGTTTCTTCGTTGGTGTAGGTGATGTAGCAAGCCATGCGGTTGACCGCGGGCGCGTCCGAGCCGAACAAAATCGGGTCGGGATCGCCCTCTTGCAGTTCCAGCTCGTCGTAGTCGATGCTGTCCGCGTGGATACGCGGAGGCGTTCCCGTCTTAAAACGAACAAGCTTGATGCCTGCTTTTTGCAGACTCTCGGTCAACAGCTTGGCGGGAACGGTGTTGTCCGGTCCTGCGTCGCAAGCGGCTTCGCCGACGTAAATGCGGCCGTTCAACGAGGTACCCGTGCAAATGATTGCCGTGCGCGCAGGGTAAAATGCGCCGAATGCGGTTTCCACACCGACGACCTCGCCGTTTTCAATCCGGATACCTGTGATCTCGGCTTGAATGAGCGTGAGGTTCGGCGTCTCTTCCAAAACGCGTTTCATATAATTGCGGTACGCCACGCGGTCGGACTGCATGCGCAGGGAATGCACCGCAGGCCCTTTTGATGCGTTGAGCATGCGGCTTTGCAGCATCACGGCGTTAGCCGCCTTGCCCATTTCGCCGCCCAAAGCGTCGATCTCAAAGACCAAGTGCCCCTTACCCGTTCCGCCGATGGAAGGGTTGCAGGGCATGTTGCCCACCAGGTCCAGCGTCAGCGTAAACAGCGCCGTGCGCAAGCCCATGCGCGCGCCTGCCAGCGCCGCCTCGATGCCCGCGTGCCCCGCGCCGATGACCGCGATATCCAGTGTTTCTGCTTGATAAAAGTTCATAAAAGGTACGGTCAAGAACCTTTCTTGGAAGAAAGGTTCTTAACAATCTCCAAAGAATTTGAATGCCGAAAACTGTCGTTTTCGGGGGAATTATTTGCCGACGCAGAAATGCGAGAAGATCTCGTCCACAATCTCGTCGGAGGCGGTTTTGCCGTCGACTTCTTCCAACGCCTGCAACGCGTGTTCCATGTCAAGCCCTGCCATGTCCTGCGAAAAGCCGTCCAGCGTACGCAATGCGTTTTCGATATGCGTTTTGGCTTTTGTCAGCGCGGCAAACTGTCTTGCGCCCACGACGATCTCGCCGAGGGAGTCGGTTTCGATCTCGCCAAACCGTGTGCGCACGGCTTGTTCCAATACGTCAAGCCCCGATGTTCCTTTTGCGGAAATACAGACGGGCTCTGCGGGAAGTGCGTTACGTACCGAAACATCCTCGGGCAGGTCTGTTTTGTTGAGAATGTAGACGGTTTGCGCTTCTTTGCCGCTTTCGCGGATGTAACGCAACACGTCCGCGTCCTGTTCTTCAAACGGGCGCGAGCCGTCAAAGACTGCCAACACCAGCTCCGCGTCTTTGAGCGCGGAGAGACTGCGTTCGATGCCGATCTGCTCGACGCGGTCGTCGCTTTCGCGGATGCCTGCGGTGTCGGAAAGGTTCAACAGCAGGTCGCCCAGACGGATCTGCTCCTTGACCACGTCGCGCGTCGTGCCTGCGATGTCGGTAACAATGGCGCGTTCCTCGCCTGCGAGTGCGTTCAAGAGTGCGCTTTTGCCCGTGTTGGGCTTGCCGACGATCGCGGCTTTGATGCCCTCGCTGATCGCCTTGCCGTAGGAATGGCTGTCGCACAGCTTTTGGATTTCTGCGCAAATCGCCTGCAGGCGCGTGCGCATTTCGTCGACGGGAACATCGGTCATATCTTCGTCGGGATAATCGATATATGCATAGACCGACGCGATCAAAAAACGCATGCGGTCGCAAAGGGATTGCAGTTTTTCGGACAGTGCGCCGCGGCATTGCAACAGCGACACGGTCAGATAACGGTCGCTTTTGGCGTCGATCAGACCGCCGACAGCTTCCGCCTGCGACAGCGAAAGCTTGCCGTTTTGAAACGCACGGCGCGTAAACTCGCCCGCACCCGCGGGGAATGCACCTGCGGCAAATACGGCGGACAACAGCTTTTGTGTCAGCAAAATACCGCCGTGACAGCAGAGCTCCGCCGTGTCCTCACCCGTAAACGAGTGCGGCGCGCGGAACAGCGTGACCAGACCGTCGTCAAACGGATTGTCTCCGTCAACAAAGGTGGCGCGCACGGCTTGCCCCGACGGCGTTTGCGACAGGGGAATGCCTTTGGTACGCAGAGCGACCTTTTGCGCGACGGCGATCGCGTCGTCGCCCGTGATGCGGATCAGCGCAACGCCGCCTTTTCCGTAAGGCGTGGAGATCGCGGCGACGGTTCTCATAACAGCACCTCGCCCTGCAGCTTGCCGACTTGGTTGAGATCGCCAAACGAGCGCTGGCGCAATACCTCATATACCGCAACGGCGACCGAGTTTGAAAGATTGAGACTGCGCAGCTCCTGCCACATCGGGATGCGGACGCAGGTCTCGCGGTGCTCCTTGATGAGCTCCTCGGGCAAGCCCTTGGTCTCCTTGCCGAACATCAGATAAACCTTTTCGGGATAAACGGGGTCGGTGTAGCACTTTGCCGCTTTGGTTGTAAAGTAATAGCATACCGCATCGGGGTTCTTTTCGTAGAACTCCGCGAGATTTTCGTAAATATGCAGATCGAGATGCTGCCAGTAATCCAGTCCTGCGCGCTTGAGATAGCGGTCGTCAAGCGAGTAGCCCAACGGTTTGATGAGGTGCAGGGAGCAATGCGTCGCCGCGCAGGTGCGCGAGATGTTGCCCGTGTTTTGCGGAATCTCGGGTTCCAGCAGTACGATGTTGATGTCGTGCATAAAAAATTGGTTCGCTTTCGTATTTGATTCTTCTATTATATAACGAAATTTTGCAAAATGCAATTATTTTTACAAAAAGTGCTATACTTTTTTTCAAAAGTGTGGTATCATAATATGAAATATATTATTTTCTCGTATATAGGGGGAAAGTATCATGGCTTTATTCTCAAAATTCTTTAAATCCTACAGCGAAAAACAGATCCGTCTGATCCGTCCGCTCGTCGACAAGGTGAACGCCCTCGGCGAAAAGTACGCGCAAATGAGTGATGCGGAGCTGTGCAATATGACCGTCGTCTTCCGCGAACAGCTTGAATCGGGCAAAACGCTCGACGATATTCTTCCCGATGCGTTTGCCGTCGTGCGCGAGGCTGACTGGCGCGTTTTGGGCAAGCGCCCTTATGACGTGCAGGTCATGGGCGGTATTCTGATTCACCAGGGACGTATCGCGGAGATGCGCACGGGTGAGGGTAAGACGCTGACCGAAACCATGCCTGCGTACCTCAACGCTTTGGAGGGCAAGGGCGTCCATATCGTTACGGTCAACGACTACCTTGCGCGCCGTGACAGCGAGTGGATGGGCAACGTGTTCCGCTATCTCGGCATGACGGTCGGTCTGGTCACGCACGAAGTGCCGCAGAACGAAAAAAAGGCGGCTTACCTTGCGGATATTACGTACGGTACCAACAATGAGTTCGGCTTTGACTACCTGCGTGACAACATGGCGCAGTCCAAAGCAGGTGTGGTACAGCGCGGACACCGTTTTGCAATCGTCGACGAGGTGGACAGCATTCTGATCGACGAGGCGCGTACGCCGCTGATCATTTCGGGCCCTGGCGAGGACTCGGGCGATATGTACAAAAAAGCCGACGACTTTGTGCGCCGTCTCAAATGCCTGCGTATCAAGGAAGTTGACCGCAAGCAGAGCGACGAGGACGTCGAAGAGGATTATATCGTTGACGAAAAGGCAAGAACCGCTGTGCTCACCTCCAACGGCGTGCGCAAGGCGGAGAGCCATTTCCACGTCGAAAACCTGGGTGACGCAGAAAACAACGAGCTGATGCATTACATCAACAACGCCCTGCGCGCACGCGGCGTCATGCAGTTGGACGTTGACTACGTGATCAAAGACGGTCAGGTTCTGATCGTCGACTCCTTTACGGGCCGTATCATGCCGGGCAGACGGTATTCCAACGGTCTGCATCAGGCGATCGAAGCAAAAGAAAACGTTGAGGTCGCAAAAGAAAACAAGACGCTTGCCACGATCACGTTCCAAAACTATTTCCGTCTGTACGACAAGCTGTCGGGCATGACGGGTACGGCGATGACCGAGGAAGACGAGTTCCGCGAGATCTACATGCTTGACGTGGTTGAGGTTCCGACCAACAAGCCGATGATCCGTGTCGATCACAACGATATCGTCTACAAGAGCATCGGCGCAAAATACGCTGCGATCGTAGAGCGCATCAAGGCATGCCACGAAAAAGGACAGCCCGTATTGGTCGGTACCGTTTCGGTCGAAAAGAGCGAGGCGCTTTCTGCAATTCTCAGGCGCAACGGCATTCCGCATCAGGTGCTCAATGCCAAGCATCACGAGCGTGAGGCGGAGATCGTCGCGCAGGCAGGCAAATTGGGCGCGGTCACGATTGCGACCAACATGGCAGGCCGCGGTACGGACATTATGCTCGGCGGTAACGCAGACTTTCTGGCAAAACAGCAGATGCGCAAGGAGGAGTTTGCGGACGAACTGATTGCCGAGGCGGACAGCTACGGACGCACCGAGGATGCGGACATCCTCGCGGCAAGAAAACGTTTTGCGGAGCTTAAGGCATCCTTTGAGCCTGCGATCAAGGAAGAGGCGGAAAAAGTCCGTGCGGCAGGCGGTTTGTTTATTCTCGGCACGGAGCGTCACGAGTCCCGCCGTATCGACAACCAGCTGCGCGGCCGATCGGGACGTCAGGGAGATCCCGGCGAGAGCTGTTTCTACATCGCAATGGAAGACGATCTGATGCGTCTGTTCGGCGCAGACCGTATTGTCGGCATGATCGATGCGCTCAAGATTCCCGAGGATCAGCCCATTGACGCAAAGATGCTTTCCGGTTCGATCGAGTCTGCACAGAAAAAGATCGAGGGAGTCAACTTTGAACGCCGTAAAAACGTCATTGCGTACGACGACGTGATGAACCAGCAGCGCGAGCTGATCTACAAACAGCGCCGCGATGTGCTGAACGAGGATGATATCAGCAAAACTGTCCGCGACATGATTTCGCGTTATATCGAAAACGCCGTCGAGCAGGCGACGCAAGCGGATGTGCCGGATGAGTGGGATTTTGCATCGCTCAAGGCGCAGTTTGGCGTTATGCTCGGCGTGACGGACGAATTGGACTTTGACCGCGAGGGGTTGGACAAACTTGATCCCGAATCCCTTTGTGATATTCTGCAAGCGCTTGCGGACAAAAAATACAGCGCTCAGGAGGAAACGTTTACTCCCGAGGTATTCCGTGTGCTGGAGCGCAAGATTTTGCTTGCAAATGTCGACCGCAACTGGATGGCATATATCGATGACGCAGATTCCCTGCGCGGAAGCATCGGACTCAACGCGTATGCACAGCGCAACCCGATCATCGAGTACAAGATCGCCAGCAGCGAGATGTTTGAGGCGATGGTCGATGACATCCGTTCCGGCACTGTCCGTATGGTGCTGACCATTGCAAAGCAGGAGCAGGCGGAACGCAAGCAGGTCAGAATTACGAGCATGTCGGGCGGCGGAACGCCCGCAGAACCCAAAAAGCCGACCGTCACCGTACAAAAGGGCAAAAAAGTCGGCCCCAATGATCCCTGCCCCTGCGGCTCGGGCAAGAAGTACAAAAAATGCTGCGGCGGCATCGGCGGCGCAGGAAAGACGGAGTAAAGTTTGAAAAAACAGATCGCTTTTTTCAGACTTACAACACGTCCGCATGGCGGACTACGAAAGGAATGGTCATCATCATGGGCTTTGGAATTGCATTCCTCGGCTATTGCTTTTTGCTGTTGCATCCGCTCGGCTTGGGCGTGATAGCGTCTCCCTTGCTGGCATACGGATTCTTTTTGGCATCGCGTCTGGATCGGTATTTTGCTTATTCCTCGGTTGCCGCACTGTTTTTGCTGCCGCGCGGTCTGTTTTTGCTGATCAACATTCTGTTGCCGTTTTTGGGCTTTGAGATCGACCTTGCCGTCAAGCTTCCGTATGTGGAGCTTGCGACCTATACGATGTTCTTTGTGGCATGGTTTTTTGTGGTGCTGTATCATTGCCTGGCAGTCATACGCATCGCCAAAGAGTGCGAGCACAAAAAACTGCAAGCCATGGCAAACAGACAGCTGTACATCACGTCGCTGGTCATCTTTTTCTCGCTGTCGATGCTGATTTTTAACAATGTCATCGACGACTCCAGATTGGTAATGGTCTCGTACATTGCGTATTACATCGCACTGATAATGAATCTGTACTTTACGCATACTTGCCTGGTTTTGATCACCAGCGAATCGCAGTACGAAAAAGACAAGCGCTATGTCGCCGAGCAGGACATGAAGGCGGCGGAGAGGCGCGCGCGCAGAAAATGACCTCAAAGGAGAAACCGATATGACAAAACAACACAAATGGATCTCACTGTCGGTGATCGGAATCATCGCGGCGGCGGTCTTGCTTGCCAACCCTGTCTGGGGACTTACGGACGTTCTGCCGGATGTGATCGCATGGGCAATTGTTTGGTTTGCTTTGCGCATTTTCTCCGAGCTCAACGAAAGCATGACGCAAGCACGCCGGTTGGTGTTGTATCTTTTGGGCATCTCTGTGGCAAAAATATTGCTGTGGCAGTCGGTGTCAGGCTCCGAGATTCGCTCGGACAGCATGCTTGCGACCTTTGTGTTTGCCTTGCTGGAGGGCGGTTGCCTGGTGCTGTTTTTCCGTTCCTTCTTAAAAGGCGCGGAGGAGCTTGCACGCGTCGCAGGTTGCGAGCGGATGTACGTCGGTGCAGACAATCTGCGGTTTTTGTCGGTGTTGTTTGCCGTTACACGCAGTGTGTGCAACTTTTTGCCCGAGCTGACGGCACTGCCCGACTGGTATGTCCAGTACGGGGAAGTCACCGACGACGGCTTGTACAACCTCATGGTGCAGTTTGCGGGCGCGACGGATTTGCTCTCCGTGATCTGTTCCGTGCCGGTGCTGATCGTTGCCGTGATCTGGCTGGTGTCGTTTTTGCCGTTGGTAAATCTGTTTGCCAAGGACGAAGGCTTTGTGTCCATGTTTGCATCGTATCTCGAAACGGACAGCGACGAAAAACGTATCAAGCGTACGGTATCGTATTTGCATATGGCAAGACTGTGTATCGGGATCGGCTTGGTGTTTGCGTTTGATCTGCTGTTTGACGGATTGCGTGTTCTGCCGATCTGTATGTTCCCCGCATTGATGGCGTGCGGATGCTTGTTTTTGCAAAAGCTTGCGGGGGTCAAGTGCTACAAGATGTCGATCTGTCTTGCTTCCGCATCTGCCGTCGTGTTGCTTTTGGCGGAAGTGTACCGCAGGTATTTTACGGTGTGGGACGCGCGCGTGTATGCGGAAATTGAGGTCGGGACGCAGCTTTGCCTTGCGTTGATCGCCCTTGTCGGTATGGGACTCTTGATGTGCTTTTGGCTGCATTTTGCGGTGCAGACCGAAGCGCTTTCGGCATCGTTCGGCTGCGGTGAAGTGCACCTGAGCGGGATGCCGTATGTATTACTTGTACTCCTTGCGCTCGGATGGACAGCGGTCTATGTGTTGCCGGTCCTTGCGGGGATGCTCAATTTTGTGCGTTTGGCGGTCGGTGCGGTCTTTTGGTTTGTGACCAACCGTCGCTTTGCGGCGCTGGAAGAAAACATCCGTGAGCGTATTTCGCTCGGGTTTGAGCAAAATCATGATAAAATCAGATAAAAACGTCTTGACATTGTTTACAAAAAGGAATATAATAACAATATTGTAGTGCCGTTTTCAGGGCAAAAGACTAGCAGGCGAAAATCGATTTGAAACGCAATAATCTCAACATCCCCAATATCATCACCTCCTTGCGCATTGTTGGCACGGTACTGATGCTGCCTGCCGAATCTATGTCTGCGTGGTTTTTTGTGCTGTATTCGTTTACAGGGCTGACTGATGTACTGGACGGATTCATCGCGCGCAAGACCAACACGACGACACCGTTGGGGACAAAGCTGGACAGCGTTGCGGATCTGCTTTTCTATGCCGCTATGTTTTATAAGATTTTTCCCACCTTGTCGGAGGTGCTTCCGCTTGGTGTTTGGATTGGAATCGGCATTGCCGTTTTGATCCGCCTTTGCGCCTATGCGACTGCCGCGATCAAATACAAGCGCTTTGCGTCTCTGCATTCATGGCTTAATAAGGTTACGGGCTTTATGGTGTTTGGACTCCCGTATATGATCGTGACACCGTTTGCGGTTGCGTACTCGTATCTCGGCTGTGCGGTAGCGATTTTTGCATCCGCGTCGGAGTTTGTGCTGCACCTGCGAGCCGGCTCATATGATGAAAAAACCAAGACGATCTTTGATCACAAAAAAGCGCAAAAGCAACTATAAAAAAATGAGCCGCGCACAGCTGTACAGTTGTGTGCGGTTTTTTTCTTGCAAATTCTCAAAAGTTGTGCTAAAATAAAGTATCAGTATAAAATATAAAAGAAGTCGATCAACGTATGAGTAGTTTTGAGAACCTTCGTAGCAAAACAAGAATGAGAGCAGAGCTGTTGCAGATGCGCAAAGCGTCGATCGAGTCGGTTCGCTACGCCGCAGACCGTGTCGATGACAAAGTCAAATTCACCGACGATGCCTTGCAGACCGTGCTGGCGGTTCCGCGCGTCTTTTTACCGTTGGTGCTCAAAGGCTGTGTGGACTGGGCAAAAGAAAATGACGTCGAGCTGATCACTGCAGAGCATATGCAGATCATCAACGACAAACGCGCCAAGGAAAAAGGCAAAAAATAAAACAACAGAGGCAAGCCTGTCTGATACAGTACTTGCCTCTGCTTTTTGTTTACAAATCCATGCGGTAACCGACGCCGAGCTCGTTTTTGATGTACGTCGCGTCTCCCGGCTTGACGCCAAACTTTTTGCGGATGTTGTCCATGTTGACCTGCAGTTTTTTGATACTTCCGTCGTCTGCGGTATCTCCCCAAATGGTTTTGATGATCGTAGAGTAGGTCATCATTTTTCCTTGGTGCTCGGACAAAAATGCCAAAATATTATATTCCGTTTGTGTCAATTTGATTTCATCGTCGTTTAAAAAAACACGTCTTGCATCGTAATTGATCACAAGCTTGCCCAACACAAAGCACCCGCCGGGAAATCTTCCTTCGTCAGAGCTGTGACGGTTGCTTCTCAATGCCGCACGTACGCGCGCCAAGAGCTCTGCAGAGCCAAACGGCTTGGTCACGTAGTCGTTTGCGCCGAGATCGAGCGCACGCACCTTGTCCTGTTCTCCGGTGCGGGCTGACAGCACGATGATGGGCGTCAGCGCATCCTTGCGGATGTGGTGGATGATCTGGATGCCGTCCGCATCGGGCAGCCCCAAATCAAGTATGACCAGATCGGGCATATAGGAGTCGTACATCAATTTTGCCGCGGAACAGGTCTCCGCCACGATCGCCTGGTATCCGTTGGTGTCAAGCATGGTGGAGACTAACGTGCGGATATTCTGCTCGTCCTCGACGAGCAGGACTTTGTATTTGTTGCTCATGGTTGTTCTCCTGATGTATGTAACATAAAACGGAAGACGGCACCGCCTTCGGAGGAATTTTCGGCGCAGATCTCGCCGTCGTGCGCGCGGATGATTGCGGCGCAGACTGCAAGCCCGATGCCCGCATTTCTCTTTTTGCCGTCCGCGACATTGTTGTCGGGCTCAAAATAGGTTTCAAACAGCTTGGGGAGCTTTTCCGCGGGAATGCCGCAGCCGTTGTCCTGCACCTCAAAAACGGCGTACTCGTCTCGGTGAGATACGCAAAGCGACAAACGGTCAAAGCCGTCTGCATGCATCACGGCGTTTTCCAAAAGGTTGACCAAGACCTGTTCGATGAGCAATGCGTCCATCGGAACGATCAAAAGCTCTTCGGGCAGCGTGACAAGCACATTCTGATCGGGATAGCGCTTTTTAAACTTGACAAGCACCGAGTCGATCAGCTCTTCCGCAACGGTCGGTGTTTTGATGATCTTGACTTTTCCGCTGTCGATACGGGTGACCGAAAGCAGGTTTTCTACCATACGGACAAGCCAGTCGGAATCTTCCTTGATGCCCTTGAGTATGGTCTCTTTTTGCGTTTCGGACAGATCATCCTTGCTTTCCAAAAGGGTGGCGGCAGAACCGTAGATGGTGGTCAGAGGGGTGCGGATATCGTGCGAAACCGCACGCAGAAGATTGGCGCGCATACGCTCTTTTTCGCTCTCGGCTTTGATTGCCTCTTGGTATTTGACCTTGGTGGTCAAAGCGCCCGTCAGCAACGCGATTGTGACCATAACCAAAGCGGAGATCAGATTGACGGGGATGGTAAAGTTGAATGCAAAATACGGAAACGTAAAGGCGTAGTTGATTGCGAGCGTGCCGATAAAAGCCGATACAATGCCGTAAACATAGCCTTGCGTCAGCATAGAGATCAAAAATACCGCAAACGCAAACAGCGTGCTGATGTGCTCATCGACACGGAATACGTTTTGAAAAGCGATGCTGATCAAAAAAGCCGTGATCAGGATTCCTGCTGTGATCAAAATGTCTCGTACCGTTCGTTTCATGCCGTCACCGTCCTTCCCTTATATGATAACAAAAGAGGCTGTCTTTTGCAACAGCCTCTTTGAAAAAATTAACCAAAAATGTTGAACTGAACGAACAGTGCGGAAAGAAGCGATGCAACCAGAGATACAACGGTGATCTGCGTGTTGATCGAGGGGCCTGCAGTATCCTTGAAGGGGTCGCCGACGGTATCGCCGATGACAGCCGCTTTGTGAGCTTCGCTGCCCTTGCCGCCTTCGTTGCCTGCTTCGACATACTTCTTGGAGTTGTCCCACAGACCGCCTGCGTTGGACATGAACAGGGACAAAAGCAGACCGGAAACGATGTTACCGAGCAGGAAGCCGCCGACTGCCTTGGGGCCGCCGACAAAGCCGACTGCAACGGTCGCAAGGATTGCAACCAGACCTGCGGGAATCAGCTCGCGGAGAGCGCCGGTGGTAGCAACGTCGATACACTTGTCGTATTCGGGCTTGACGCCTTCTTTGCCTTCCTTGAGGCCGACGATGGTGTTGAACTGACGGTGAATCTCTGCGACCATCTTCTGTGCGTTTTTGTCAACGCCGAGGATGAGCATTGCGGAGAAGACTGCGGGGATTGCCGCACCGATGAGGATACCGAAGAATACGGTCGGATCCATGATGTCAAATGCAGTGACGTTGCCGCCTGCTGCGTTGACCTCGGACATAAACGTACCGAGCAAGGAGATAACGGTCAGACCTGCTGCACCGATGGAGAAGCCCTTGGTAACTGCTTTTACGGTGTTACCTGCGGAGTCAAGCTCGTCGGCAACAGCAATTGCCTCTTCTCCGAGGCCGCCCATTTCCGCAAGACCGCGTGCGTTGTCAACGATCGGACCGTAAGTGTCGTTGGAGATGATCATAGCAACGATCGAAAGCATACCGACAGCTGCCATGGAGATGCCGAACAGAGCGAATTCGGTGCCCTGTGCAGCACAGATCTTGTAGGAAATAAGTGCAGAGACCGCGATACCGATCATTGCGGGCAGCGCGGAGAGGAAGCCGTAGGAAACGCCGGAGAGAACGGTGAATGCGGGACCGCTCTTGGAAGCGTGCGCGACCTTCTTGACGATCGGCTTGGAGTCGTCGGTAAAGTAGTCGGTAGCAAGACCGATGACCACGCCGACGATCAGACCGGTTGCGGAGCAACCCCAGATCAGCCAGGAGAAGCCGAACAGTGCAGTTGCAATAGCGGTAAGCGCCAGGAAGATTGCGGAAGTGACGTAAGTACAAGAGTTGAGTGCGCCGGTGGGGGTACCGTTTTTGGTAATACGGCCTGCCGCGATACCGATAACGGATGCCAAAAGACCGAGAGCCGCATAGCAGAGAACCATCATGGTGTTGAGGCCGCCGCCGATTGCCTGCGCCAAAACGAGTGCGGAGGTTAGAGCTGCAACGTTGGAGTCAAACAAGTCTGCGCCCATACCTGCAACGTCACCGACGTTGTCGCCGACGTTATCTGCGATAACAGCGGGGTTACGGGGGTCATCCTCTGCGATGCCGAGCTCAACCTTACCGGTCAAGTCAGCCGCAACGTCTGCGGTTTTGGTGAAAATACCGCCGCCTGCTTTTGCAAACAGAGCCAGCGAGCTTGCACCGAAGGAGAAGCCGAGCAGGATGGAAGCTTCGCCGACAGCCCACAGAACAACGGCAACGCCGAGAACTGCACAGCCGACAACGATCAGACCCATAACGGAACCGCCGCGGAAGCCGATCAGGAATGCGGGCTTGATACCCTTCTTGGCAGCCTCTGCGGATCTGCCGTTGGAAAGGCTTGCGACCACGAGACCGAGCTTACCTGCGATTGCGGAGAGAACCGTACCGCAGATGTAGGAAACCGCCATAGCAATGTTTTTCCACCAATCCTCATGGCTCCAGATGGGGTGAGGAAGGAATACAAGGATCAAAATTGCGATCACGGATGCGAAGATTGCGAGGATTTTGTACTCGCGCTTCATAAAGGTGTTTGCGCCATCGCGGATCAGCCCCGCGACTTCGGTGATTCTTTTGTTCTCTTGCGGCTGACGTTTTACCCAAACGTAGAGGTAAGCGGCAAACGCAAAAGCAATGGCGGCAACCAGAATCGAGATGCCGTAAAACATTGTAATGGTAGGTGTCATAGTACCCTCCGTATTAGATTTTTTGATGAAACAAGTGCGTTATCCGATGCGGACTGCATCATAAAAGAACCGCTCTTGTAAAGTTGCGGTTCCGTCACGTTGCATGCTTCGATCGAGATAAACCAAGCCTTAAAAAACAAGGCTCGGTGACAGACTCCACCACTTATTCCAATCACAGACGATATTAGCACTATCGGCGCATAATGTCAATAAATGCGATCGGTTCTTTACTGTATCTTAACCACCGCTTTTTAGGGTATGCGAGAGCGATAAGCAATGTGCCCGCAACCTGTTGTTGCGGGCACGGTATCATTGTATCAGTTGCTCTGTGTTACTGTGATATTATTTCCGTCTCGTGTGGCAATGTAGTCACCGGGGAGTCCGATTGTTGTGTTGTAGATCGCGCCGTGGCGGCTTTCGATGGCATTGTACAGTTGCTTTGCAATGCCGCTTTTGCCGGTAAACACCAAAACAAAACCGCCCTCGGGTATTTTGACGGTTTCGTTGACACCTGCAATCGAGCCGTCGTCGAGGTTGTTGCCGTACTCGCTGATGTAATAACCGTTTTCCGTCGGTGCAAAGACCAGGATATAGACATAACGGAGCTTGTAGCCCTTGGCGTCGATCGAAGCGAGATTCTCATACAGGCGCGTGTCGCCCGTTGCATTGACGGTAAACGTCTTTCCACCCTCAAAATCGTAGTCCGGCTGATCGGTGCAGATGCCCCAGATGTTGTCCTCGCAGATAAAGTTCTCGCCGTAAAGATCGCGGTAGGGGTAACGGATTTCAGGGTAGAGAACGATGTTGCGTGTGAATTTGGAGTACTCCTCGGGGACGCCGCGCTTCTTGTACGGAATCTTATCGGACAGGAATACGTTGTTGTACATGTCGATGCGTTCGCAGGCAATCTGCGTTCCGTCGCCGCGGTCGCCGCCGCCGTGCGCGTCAAAAATGTGATAGATCGCCGTGCCGAGGTGTGCGTTGTCATGCGCGATATAACCGCTGTTGGCCGAGCCGTCCGCAGCGATGGCGTGGCGGTCAAAGTTAAAGAGATTGCGATACACTTCTACGTAGGTTTGTCCGTAGAGCACAATGCCATAGCCAAAGCCGTTGCGCTGGTTGTGGTGGATCCAGCTGTGATGAACGCGGATGTCTGTGTAGCCGCCGAGATAGACGCCCGCTTCGGAAAAGCCCGCGATCTCGCAGTTGTCGACTTCCGTACCCTTTCCCGTGACGGAAACACCGCGCGTCAGCGGAAGTTTATAGTAATAATCGGTATATTTGTTGCCTGCGTCATTGAGACCTCTTTGGAGGT
>JAFQII010000231.1 GCA_017397605.1 Clostridia bacterium | reverse complement strand
CGCATACGTTCCGTCCGCATCCTCAATCACCGCCGAAAGCGACTCGTTGGACGAAAACCCGTTGTCAACGCCAACGTTCCACAAAACCTCTCCGCGATCGCTCACCTTGATCAAACGGTCGGGTTCTCCGTAACCCATAGAATACATGACAACCACACCGTCGGACACGGGGGTAAATCCAATAAAATAGCCTCCCTCCGGCATTTTGACGCTCCAGACCTCTTTGCCGTTTTCGTACCGCTTGATCTCCTCACGGTCTCTGAAATACTGCACGCCGACCGTCTCCTCGGGCGATGTCAAAAAAGACTTGCCGTCTCCGTCGAGATATTGCCATTGGTAGAGCGTGTTCCAGAGATTCTCAATCTCAGAAGGCGCGGGAATTTCTCCCGACAGCTCGACGCCCTCCAACAGCGCTTGGTTGATGCGGCGTTCCAGTACCTCCGCGGTTTTGGAATACGAAAACGTTTCCGTCGTGATATCGCGGTAGACCGCCTTGATCTCCGCGCGCGTCAAACCGTCGGTCGGAAGCTCGTACTCCTCAAAAAATTCCACTGCATCGCTGTATTCCTTGGCTTCGACCGTGATGCCGATCGCCGCCGCAAGCAGTGCCGCCGCGATCAAAGCGACACGAATGCGTCTTTTGACGCGTTTTTTGTTTTTTGCAGGCAAACTTTTTGCCACCGACGCCTGCAGTCTTGCAAGCGTTTCTGCATCCAGCGTTTCATGCTCCATGCTCTCACCGAGCAACAGCGCAGTCTCCCGCTCATCGAGTGTATCAAAAAAATCCATATTTAGCCTCCCAGCATATCCCGTAACTTGGCGATCGCGCGGTGTGTGCGCGTATCCACGGCGGAAACGCTCATCCCCATTTTTTCGGCAATCACCCTTGACGGCTGTAACAGGTAAAACTTGCGTATCAGAATTTCGTGATCGGGTTCGCCCAAATCGCGTATCGCCTGCAAAAGCGCCTTGCGTTGTTCCCGATCCTCAAAATCCCCTTCTACCGAAAAGGTGTCCGCGACCTGCACGGCGGTCTGCTCATCGTCCAAAGGAACGTTGCCGCATTCTTTGGCGCGCGCCCGCAGACAGTCAATGGCTTTTCGCTTGGCGATCACGCAAAGCCACGCCTTGATGCTTCCGCGTTCGGGATCGATCCTGCCGCGTCCGAGATAAAAGTCGCTGAACACATCCGACACGCAGGTCTCTACATCCGCATCGCAAAAGCCTTGCATTTTTCCCCGCACGACCGAAAACACAAGCCCTGCGTACCGGTCCGTCAGATGCTTCATCCCCGCTTCGGGATCTTTTTCGATCAACTGCAACAGTTTGTCGTCGCGCACGGTGACACCTCCTTTTCATTTATCAATTCGTTTGAAAAATAAAAATCTTACACCAAAAAGCAAAAAACTCTAACAACAGATTTTCTTGGGGATTGTTAAGGGGCTTTCTTTTTTAAAAGAAAGCCCCTTGACCGTAAAATACCATTTTATACCTGCTCACCGCGCTCCGTGGGGTCGCAGTGAATGACGAGGTGGACGCGAAGTTCGGCGAGCGCCTTGCGTTCTGCCGCGTCGATGTGCTCGTGACACTCCAAAAGACTCTCGTCGGGATCGACCTCAACGTGTACGGACGCAAAGCACTGCCCCGGTCCGTAATCATGCACCATCAAGTCGTGCATGCCCAAAAACATGCAATCCGAGCTGATCAGCTCTTTGATCTTTTGCACCAGTTCTTCGTCGGCGCGCTTGCCCAACAGCATCGAGACGGTGTCTTTTGCAAGCATCACGCCCGAATAGATGATAAACAGCGCGACAGCCAAGCCCGCCCATCCGTCAATGTTCCAGCCGAACACGCTTTCCAGCATACCGCAAAGCAGGACGACCGAAGTCGCAATCACATCGTTGCGGCTGTCGACCGAGGTCGCAAACAGCGCCGCGGAACGAATCGTTCTGCCCAGCTTGCGCACCGACAGGCACATCCACAGCTTGACAAGGATTGAAACGGCAAGAACCGCATAAGTAACGGCGGAATACCTGACGGCAGCGGGAGAGACGATTTTGCCGACCGACGACACGACCAGTTCACCGCCCAACAGCAACACAATGACCGAAACGGCGAGCGCCGAAAGATATTCATACCGCGCGTGCCCGTAGGGGTGGTCTTTGTCCGCGGGACGCCCCGAAAGGCGGAACCCAAACAGCGTCACGACCGAGGACGAAACGTCCGTCAGATTGTTGACCGCGTCCGCCAGAATCGAAACCGAGCCGCAAAGCAAACCGACCGCCAGCTTGCACGCAAACAACAACGTGTTGCAGACAATGCCGACAAAGCCCGCAAACTTGCCGATCGCGGTGCGCACGGCGGGATTTTCGGTATCGCGGTGATGTTTGACAAACAGTCGCAAAAGAAACTCGGTCACGGTATCTTCTCCATTTCAAAAAGCCTTCTCTATATTATATGCGTTTTTCGTCCGTTTGTCAACCGATTTATTCCTGCCAGTATTCATACTCGTCAAGCGACCGAAAAGTATAGCCCTGCGCACGGGCATAGTCGATAAAATCCGCCAGGATCGCGGCGTTATCCGGAGAGGTAGAGTGCAGCAAAATAACGGCGCCCGAGTGCAAACGGCTTGTAACCGTCTCAAAGGACTTTTCTATACCGGGTTGGTTTTCGGGGTCCCAGTCGGTATGCGCCAGCGACCAGAACACCGAGCGGTAGCCGACGCTGTCCACCAGATCAATTGCGTTTTGGGAGTGTACCCCGCCGGGGAAACGGAAATACTTTGAGGTATACCCAAACTGCTCGCGCAGATAGTTCTCCACGCCCAAAAGCTCTTTTGCCAATTCCTCGCGTGAGAGCGCGGCGCTGTTGCTCGGATGCGTCACGCTATGATTGCCTACGATGTGACCGTCTCCGATCATCGCCACGATGTCATCGGGTGCGGTTTTGATATATTGCAGAGTGCAGAAGAACGCGGCGGGAACGTCTTTTTCTTTGAGCGTTGCCAAAATCCGCTCGATCAGATCCTCGTATTTGTAACCGCAGTCAAAGGTCAGATAAATCACCTTATCCTCGGTCTTGTTGTCCCATGCCAGCGCGTTTGTGCCGTAGCCGTCAAAGCGTTTTTGGTTATCCACGGAAGTCGCGTGCGCTTTTCCGCCCGTCGCCACGCCAAAACCGAAATCCCGCTTTTGCGTGTCCAGCCCGCGCTCGTTGTCCGCGTCATAGACGGAATAAGTCAACTGCTTCAAAGCAGGCAGACGCGTGTACGTTTCTTCGATCGACGGCGCATCGTATGTCACGGTTGCGGTGCGGTAGGCGTCGGGTTCTTCGGAGGGTGTTTCGGGGACGGATTCTTCGGTCGTAGTCTCCGCAGAGCTCTCCGCTGTGCTTTGTTCTGCGCTTTGTTCTATACTAATATCTGTACTTTCGTCCGCAATACTTTCTTCGCTGCTCTCGTCGGGCGGAAGCATAATCACCTCAGACGTTTCTTCGGACGGCTCGGAAGATGCAGAAGCAGATACTTCCATCGCACTCTGTTCAACGCTTTGCGTTTCGCTTGGCGTTTCGCTTTGCTCCGTCTGCGGTTTGCCGCAGCCTGCCAAAAAGGACAGCACGAGCAGGCACAGCAAGCCTCCGGTCAAAAACGTTCTTTTCTTCATCTTTTTTCAAACCCTCCTTTGGTGTACTGTGATTAGTATACCAAAAAGCGACGGTTTTCGCAAGAGGCAGTTTTTTCCGCACTGTGTGCAAAGCGTGAATTTTTTATAAAAAACAGGCATGGGACGAGCCCATGCCTGTCTGGAATGCAAAAGAATTATTTGACAACCTTGATGGAAGTTACGTGGGGGTTCGCGCTCTGATACCAGTACAGGAAGCCCTCTACGTCAACAACATCGCCCTCTTTGAGCGTGCCAACGGTCTTGTAAACGTCGCTGTCTTCGCCGGTGAGGTAGATCTCAACGCAGAAATCAACAGAAACATTGTCCTTGGTCAGCGTGAGATAGATATCGTCGCCGGGCTCGCCGTTTTTATACTCGATCTTGGAAACGGTCATACCCTTGAATGCGACAAGCTCGTTCTGATGCTTGATCAGATCCTCTTTGCCAAGCAAAGCGGTAGCATCAAAAGCCTCTGCGATATAGGTATCGCCGCCCTCGACAAACTCAAAAGTGCCTTCCATGATCTCGACTTCGCCTTCCCACTCACCCTTGACACCGGTGATGCAGATCTTGGTGCCGGGGACAAGCTTTGCAGCGTCTTCTTCGGTACAAGCCATCTCATATGCAAAATATGCGCCGTCCTTGCTCTGGCAGTAAACGGTGATCTTGTTGTCCCACCAGGACTGATGAGCCTGTACATAGGTCGTCACAACAACCTCGCTCTGCAGCTCTGCTGCCATGTACTCCTCGTGCGTGATACCCTTGTCCTTGGTGCCGCAAGATGCAAGCGCAACAACGAGAATAGCGACCATCAACAACGATACGATTTTTTTCATAATGGTATTGTCTCCTTTTGTTATTTGTTTTTGCTTGGTTTTATTATAACGAATAATCACACAAAAATCAATGTGTATTCGATATATTTTTGCAATTTTTTTTGCTTTTTATTTTGTCAGCAATGACATATACGCCCATTCCGACCCAGCAAACGCCCAAAAGGCACAACAGCACGACCGATTCTGTCGGAAGTCCGCCCATCGCAAAATTACCCGAGCCCCAGCCGATCTGGTTGAGACGGTACAGGGAAGCGACGTCTTGATACAACGTTTTGATGTCAAAGTCCTTTTTGCGGTAAACGGACTTGTTGACGTTTTCGATCAGCTGTCCTGCCGCATCGCGCAAGGAAGCCGAGCCGTTGAACACGGGCGTGACAAAGGTGTTTTCGGTATTTTCCAGAAGCAGCTTGGTCGCTTGGAGCTTGATGTCATAGTACAGCTCGTTGTCTTCCCCTTCGCGGGAGAGATAATCGGTGTATTCCTCGCTGTTTTGCGCCTTGGTCGTGACGGGAACGTAGCCTTCCGTCTGTGCATACGCGATCTGAACCTCATTCGTCAGCATAAACTGCATAAACAGCCAGGATGCCAGCACTTCCTGCGGGTCGTCACGGTTAAAGATGCACATCGACGGGCCCTGCGAGATCATCTCGGGGTTTTGCGTATCAAACTGCGGAATCATCCTGACGACCGTCTCAAACTCCACAAGCTTATCCTGGGGAATATCGACCAGCGGTGCGTCCGAGCCCATCCACGTCGCACCTGCGGTGGAGTCGACCGCAAAGATACACTGTCCCGCATTGAGATAATTTGCGGGATAACCGATCATTTTGAAGGTGTTAAACGCTTTGTTTGCGGAATGCTCCGCGATCTCCGTCAAAAGCTCCGTCGTCGTATCGTTAAACAGCAAAACCTCTCCCGATGCGGTGGAGTAGCCCGCATCCTTTTGCGCAAGCATCTGGATCATCATGTTGTCCGTCGATTTGTAGAGGAACGGAATCATCACCTTTTGCCCGTTGATCGCAAAATTGCCGTCGGCGTCTTTTTTCATCGCCGCTTCGGATACCTCCCACACAAATTCCCACGTCAGCACGTCGGGAAGGGTGAAGCCCAATTTTTCGACGTACGTTTTGTTGACGTAGCACGCCTCGGTGGAACGCATATACGGCACGGCGTAGGTCGAGCCGCCAAACATGCACTCGCTCAAAAATTTAGGGACGATCTCGTTCTCTTTCGGACCGTCAAAGCGCACTTCGCTTCCGCCCAAGCCGTATTTGGGGTGGTCAAACAGCTCGTCCAGCGGAACGACCGTATTTTCGCCCGTCATATACGTCGCAATGTGGT
>JAFQII010000230.1 GCA_017397605.1 Clostridia bacterium | reverse complement strand
GTGACAACGTACGAGCTCGGCACCACGCTCGGGCGAAGCATTCTGGACCACGTCGAGTCGTATTCGTTTGATATTACGATCGACGATAACGGCAAAGTGAGAGAAAAATAAGACATCAAAAAACGGTGCACGCGCACCGTTTTTTTGATATTTCTCCGAAAACGGCAGTTTTCGGCAATAAAAATTTTTTGGCGGAGTTTGAGGCAACGCCTCAATCATTTTTTATACCCGCATCGCTTTTTGGACTTCTTCCATCGTGGGGATGGATGCCGATGCGCCGTGTCTTGTGATCGAAATTGCGGCGGCTTGGGAAGCGATTGCCATTGCCTCGCGGGGCGTTTTGCCCGACGTGATGGCGGCAACCAGATAGCCCGTAAAGGTGTCTCCCGCACCCGTGGTGTCGACGGGAGCCGCGGGGCATGCCTCGCAGAAGAACGTTTCGTCCCTGCCTGCAAAATACGCGCCTGCATCGCCGAGCGTCAGCACAAACTGTGCGCGCGGAAAGCGCTCGCGCAAGGCAGTGAGCATGTCCTCGGGGGCGGTTGCGCCCGACAGCGCCGCGCCCTCGTGCTCGTTGAGGTGAAAGCAGGAAACCACGCCGAGCGGAAGCGAATCGATGTTCTTGGTGATCGGCGAGGGGTTAAAGACGATGTGCATGCCGCGTGATGCGGCGATTTCCATGATCTCGCCGACGCAGGAGATCTCGTTTTGCAACAGCACCCAGTCGTTGGGGCCGAACTGCGCAAAAATCTTGCGGATGTACTCTGTATCGATGTCCAGATTGGCGCCGGGATAATGCAAAATGGCGTTTTGACCGCTGTCCGACACCTGAATGACTGCGCGTCCTGTCGGAATGTCCGCCGTGCGCAAGAGCGACACGTCGACGCCGTTTGCCGCAAGCGTTTCTGCCAAAAAACGGCCGTCTGCGCCGATACAGCCCGCGTGTGCAACCGAGGCGCCCGCGCGTGCGAGTGCGATGGACTGGTTGAGCCCCTTGCCGCCCGCAACGATCGCGCGCGACTGCGCAGGGACGGTCTCGCCGGGACGCACAAAATCCGCGACGCGGTAGACCTCGTCGATGTTGAGTGAGCCGAAATTGAGTATACGCATAGTCTTTTGCCTGCCTTTCGTGTGTTTAGTATAGCATGCTTTTTTTGTTTGCGCAAGAGCATTTCACGCAAATTTTACATTTTGTACGCATACACATCAAAATTTCTTGTTACAATAAGGTATCGTTTCGGACAATGTGTGCCAAGAGGTGATAGTTGCATGATCAAAAAAATGATAGTTGCGGGGCTGATGCTGACGCTTGGAGTTGCGGGCTTTGTTGCCTGCGGTGCACCGAGCCGTGAGCATACGGAGAGCGGTGCGCTGTCATCGGCGACGCTTGCGGCTTCCTCGGAGGATACGCAATCCGTTCCCGACGATGTGATCGGAGAGTATTTGTCCGAGGCGGGCGACGGCGAGATCCTCAAGCTCAAGTCGGACGGCACGTTTGTCTCCTACACCATGACGGATATGTGCTCCGATGCGTGCGCGATCACGATGATCGAGACCGTGACGGGCACTTACCTCAAGACGGAAAACGGCATCTGCACGCTTGCGATTGCGGATTTTGAGGTCAAGGTCGAGGGAATGGAGGACCATCCCGAGGAGATCGAGGCGTACGTCGACCTGCTTGCAGGTGCAGACGAGGAATTGCGCGACATGTACGAGCGCTTGTTTGGCGGCGAAACGATTGAGGGCAGGGAGTTTTGCGGCGAAGAGACATTTGCTGCGCTGTTGGAAACCGAGATCGTCGCGGCACTCGACTTTCAAAACGGTACGTTTGCTTACCTGAACGAAGATGAATAAACAAAAACCCGATTTGGACTTGCCAAATCGGGCTCTTTTTTTGTTTTGCGATTAGCCGAGAACGAGCAGTACGTCGCCGGAGTTGACGGACGCGATATACATAAACACCGCGCCCGCAATCGCCGCGATCACGCCAAACGCCGCCATCGCCTTTGCGACTGCCTTGAGTTTTGTCTCGATGTTAGAAAACATATAGCCTCCGTGTGTTTGATATTCTCTCTACAGTATACATGCAGTGTCGTTTTTGGTCAAGTTAAGAAACGGTAAAGAAAGCGGTTTTCACATCCCAAACAGTCCGAACAGCCATGTAAAAACCGGTGCGAGCGCCAGCGCGGGCAGTTGGTCTGCGACCTTGATCTTGGACACGCCCATGTGGTTGAGACCGATACAGATGATCATCAAGGAACCGACGCAGGTAAGCTCGTCCACCGCCGCGTCCGACAAGATGGGCGCAAGCACGCCCGCCAACAGCACCAGCGCGCCTTCGTAGACGAGGACAGTTCCCGAGGCGAGCATGACGCCGATGCCGAGCGAAGCGGCGAGCATGCAGGACGAAACCAAGTCCAGCACCGCTTTGGTCAACAGCGTGCTCGTGTCGCCCGACAGTCCTGCCGAAAACGAGCCGACGATCGTCATAGCGCCGACGCAGAACACCAAAGAACCGCTGACAAAGCCTTCGGTCAGGGACGCGCCGTCGTTTTTACGCGGGATGACGCGGTCGAGAAATTTGCCGAACTTCAACAGCTTGCCGTCGAGGTCCAAAAGCGTTCCGGTCAGTGTTCCGAGCGCCATGGAGAGAATCGCAACCAACGGATTGCGTCCGTCCAGCGCGCCCGCGATGCCGATGTAGACGACGCAGATGCCCAGGGACAGCATGATCGCATCGGTCAGCTTTTTGCGCAATTTGCTGCGGAACAGCAAGCCGAACAGACTTCCGACCAATACGGTTGCAACATTGATCAGTACCGCGATCACGACTTGGTACCCTTGTTTTTGATTCCCATGCCGCCGCCCATGGCAAACACGTTGGTATCAAACGAATACGTGATGCCCGATTGCTTGCGCGCGCGCTTGCGTGCGAGAGAAATCAGCTCCTCCAGCAGATCGGTGTACGGAACGCCTGCGGGCTCCCAAAGATAGAACGCCAGCGAACCGGGAATGGTATTGACTTCGTTGAAATAAACGTCGCCCGACTCCATGTCGATCATAAAGTCGATGCGCACCAAGCCGCTGCAGCCCAATGCACCAAACGATCTGACGGCGAGAGATTTGATCTTTTCTGCGGTCGCATCGTCGATCTCTGCGGGGATCTTGCGTTTGAGGGACGCCATGCCCGACGATTTGCCGCCGTTTTTGCCGCCCTTGCCGCCGTCCATGTATTTGTCCCGGTAGGACAGGATCTTATCCTGCGCGACGGGCTCTTCCAGCACGGAAGGACGTGCGCCGTCTTCGTCGCCCATGACCGAGCAGTTGATTTCTTTCAGCTTGACGATTGCACGCTCCAGAATGACCGTGTCCGCAAACGAAAACGCCAGATCGAGTGCCGAGAGCAGTTCGTCTCTGTCCGATGCCTTGGTGATGCCGACGGAGGAGCCCAGATTGACGGGCTTGACGATGACGGGGTAACCGATCGATTCTTCCGCTTTGGCGACGATTTCTTTCTGGTCTGCGCCTGCGCGGAAACGGAGCGCGGGCAGGACGGGAATTCCCTCAGCCGCCAGCACTGCTTTTTGGACGTATTTGTCCATGCCGACTGCGCTGGACAGCACGTCACAGCCGACGTACGGCAGTCCGTAGAGGTTCAAAAATCCCTGCAGGGTGCCGTCCTCGACGTTGGTGCCGTGCACGATCGGAAACGCGATATCGGGCGTTGCAATAACATTGCTGCCAAACGCCTTGCTCTTGGTGCGTGTCAAAACGGCTCTGCCGTCCTGCATCGCAAAATTGACCTGCGTGCAATCCTTTAAAAGCGCGGGAATATCGCGGTAACGCGTGATGTCGCGCAGTGCTTCGCCCGTGTAGAACGCGCTTTGCTTGGTGATGTACACGGGGATGATGTCGTATTTTTGGGTGTTGATGCTGTTCATCGCCTGCAATGCGGAGATGACGGAGATTTCGTGCTCGACGCTTTTTCCGCCAAAGAGCACGGCAAGTTGGATTTTCATGGGAATGACTCCTTTCGGGGGTTGCAAGCAGAGCTTGCAAACGATGTGACACCGTAGGTGTCAATGATGTTGGACTGCGTCCAAATGATGTGACGCTTCGCGTCAATGATGTGCAAGCTGCGCTTGCAATTTCGGTAGCGATTTGCATTGGCAAATCGCAGAATTATTGTATTTTTTAAGGAAAACAACTTAACGTTTGCGCGCTTGGCGCGCAACATCGTTTACGGCGCAAGCCGTAACTTCATTTGTCCGTACGGACAACTTCGTTTGCACATGTGTGCAACCTCGTTTCGCACGTTTCGTGCGAACTCAATAATTATCGGGAAGATCGTTTTCCAGCAGGACGATCTTCTTTTTGTCGGAGTAGAACGCGCGGACCTGCGCCAGTCCTTCCTGCAGGGTGTGCACCACGCGGATGCGTTCTTCGGGATAGCCTTCCGCAAGCAAACCGCGCTTGATCGGAACGGCTTGCTTTTCGCCGACGAGGACGCAAAGGTCGCAGACATGAGCCGCCTGCCTGCCAAAGGTTTCGTTGCACGCGTCCATCGCGTCGCCCAGCTCGACCATGCCGGGGGTGACGAGGATTCTGCACGCGTCAAACATGCCGAGTGTTTCCAAAGCGGCTTTGCAGCCTGCGGGGTTGGAGTTGTACGCGTCGTCAATGTACGTGATCTCGCCGGGGAGCAATTGCATGCGGTGCTCCACGGGGGCAAGCTTGCGCACGGCGGTTTGGAGTGCGGACAAAGGAATGCCGAACGCGTGGCAGACCGCGATCGCGCCCGTGACGTTGAGGACGGAGTGTCCGCCGATCAGACGCATGCGGTAGCGTTCGCTCTCGCCGTTCGGGGCTGTGACGGTAAATTCCGTGCCCGCAAGGGAAACGGAAACGTCGCTTGCACGGTAGTGGTTGTGCGCGCCCAAGCCGTAGGTGATGTACGGGCGGGACGGCAGGTTTTGCATGATCGTCTCGCAGTCGCCGTTTAAAAAGAGCTTGCCGTTTTCGGGCAGGGAGGACGCGAGCTCGTATTTGGTGTTTATAATATTCCTGCGGGTTTTAAATGTTTCGAGATGCTGTTCGCCGATCGCGGTGATCAGCCCGTGCATCGGGTGGACGAGGTCGCAGAGCTCTTTGATGTCGCCGACGTGGCGCGCGCCCATTTCGCACACAAAGACCTCGTGCGTCGGACGCAGGTGCTCGCGGACGGTGCGGACGACGCCCATCGGGGTGTTAAAGCTCTCGGGCGTGATCAGCGTGTCGTATTTTACGCTCAAAAGTCCACCGAGGTAGCTTTTGACGCTCGTTTTGCCGTAGGAGCCCGTGACGCCCAGCAAAAGCAGGTCGGGGGAGGCTTTCAGCTTTTTGACCGCGTCGTTTATGTACCATTTGCGCACCGACGACTCGATCGGCGCGTTGCAAAGGTTGGCAAGCATGATCATGCAGGGGGAAACCAGCAGTGCGAGCATCGGAATGAAGGAAAACCAATAGCCGCCGACTGCAGTCAAAGCGTACAGCACGCACGCGGTTGCGATCATGCGCTTGACGCGCCCCGTGTAGACGAGGGGCTTTTTTGCCTTGCGCGGAAACAGCGTCAGACAGGAAATTGCCAGAAAAACCGCGCAGACGATGTCTGCCCAAAGTGTGCCGAACAGCGAAAAGACGACCGCGCCCAAAACGGGCAACAGGCAAAACAGCTTGTCGGGTGTCTCTTTGAAACGGCGGAACTGCGTTTTTGCACGGTAGGAATTGAGCTGCAGCATATGCAGCCAGCGCACCGACGAAAAACAGACGGCGCACAGCCAAAGAACAAGCAACACGATTTTCATGCAAATTGCTCCTTCCTGTTCGAAAAAATATAAACCCTCCCGACACGGAAGTGTCGGGCAATCAATTCTTTGAAGATTCTTAAGGAACTTTCTTTTAAGAAAGTTCTAAAAGCCCGCGGAGCGACCGTGCCTACATTTATATCTCTAAAAATGAACGCACCGCGCGGTCGCAGGTGTACATGTCATCGACAAACGAAAAGTGACTGCCGCCCTTGATCACTACCAAGCCCGCGTCGGGGATGGCTTTTTCCATCTTTTTGCCGTCGGAGAGGGGGGTAGCGGTGTCGTTTTCGCCCCAGATGAGCAAGGTCGGGGCGGAGATGCGGGGCAACAGCGGCTCCAAGTCCTCGTTGACCGCCTTGACCAGACATCCGCGCATCACGGGAGAGGCGGCGTTGTAGTCCGCACTGCCGCGGCTTGCTTTAAATTTTTCGAGCAGCTTCGGAAACGGCTTGAGCAATGCCTTGCCCAGCTTGTAGGATTTGACCTTGAGGTGATAGCCGAGCGAACGGTGGGGCAGAATGCCTGCCGCGTCAAAAAGGACGATCTTTTCTACCGCAAACGGCAGCTTTTTCCTTGCGCAAAGCTTGATGCACATGCGTCCGCCGTAGGAGTGGCAGATCAGAATGACCTTGTTGGGATTCCACTGCGCCAAAAACGCGAGCGCGGCATCGACAAAGCCGTCGACGCCCATCGCCTCGTCGGGCTCTTCGCTCCCGCCGAAGCCGGGCAGGTCGGGTGCGAGGGTGAGGTATTTTTCGCCCGCGGTGTCCAGCAATCTGCCAAACGAGCGTCCAAACGAACCCCAGCCGTGCAAAAACAGCACGACCGTCTCGGGAGAATGGGCTTCTCCGCGAATCTCGTAGGTGATGCGCTTGTTGTTTACGGTCGTCTGCGGCATGGCGGGCTCCTTTTGGACATAGTTTCTTACATTACAGTATAGCATTCTTTTGTTTGTTTGTCAATGCACATCTTTGCGTTTCACCAAAAAACGCGTTTGCGGTGCGCGGTTTGACTTGATTTTTTTGTTTTGTTGTGCTATACTTTAACTTGCAGTAGTATCGAAAGGACGTCACCGATCATGGAAAACAAGCAAACAACCGAAACGCGTGCCAAACAGACGGTCATGGGCAAGATTCCCGCGTGTGTCTGGGCGTATTTTGCCCTGCACGGCATCGACAAAAAAGACGTGCTGTTGGCGCTGACGAGCGACCTTTCGACGGACGGAACGTTTTGCGACGGGTACGTTTTGCTGACGGAAAAAGAGGTTCTGCGCGCCGAGGGCTTTGTCACCTACACGCGGGACGAAACGAGCCGTAAGCGCCGCGTCGAGTGCTACGATGCACCCGCGCCTATTCGTTTTGCGGTTGCGGACATCGCGTCCCCCAAGGTGGAGCTGATGATCTCCACGGGCAGGGCGACCGCGTCGGTGTGCGGCGAGGATGCGGAGCTGTTTGCCTTTTCGGCGACGTACAACCACGACGCGACGGTGTTTTGCCGTGCGGTCGAGGAACTGCAGGAATACGGCTTTGTCACCGAGCGATTGCTGGCGGAGGAAAGCGCGGACTGCAAGATCTGCCCCAAGTGCGGCAGGCGTTTTCCCGACAAGGGGCGCAAATATTGCCCGAACTGCCTTGAAAAAACGGGACTTACCCTGCGACTTGGCAAAATGTTTGTCAAATACAAGTGGTTTATGGCATTGATCGCGCTGACGCTCGTGATGACCGTCGCGCTGTCGATGATCACGCCGTACATCAGCAACAGCGTGCTGTACAACGACGTGCTTTCTCCCGAGGGCAGTTTGTTTGGCAAAGTGGGGCTGTTGGTATTGACCTTGATGGCGGTGCGTTTGCTTTCGCTGACGGTCAATCTGTTTACCGGCATGATCAACGCAAAAGTCGCCGCGGAGGTGACCTGCGACCTCAAAACGGACATTTTCGGCTCACTGGGCAGACTGTCGCTGTCGTTTTTTACCAACCGACAGACGGGCTCTTTGATGACGCAGATCAACTCCGACTCCACGACGATCTACTGGTTTTTCTGCGACGGCTTTCCGATGCTGGTCACGCAGATGCTGCAGCTCATCGTGCTGTTGGTTGTCATGTTTGGGCTCAATCTGGAGCTGACGCTGTATACGTTTGTGACCATTCCGCTGTTTTTTGTCAGCTTTCAGTTTATCTCTCGTTTGTTTGAAAAGCTCCACGCCCGCGCCTGGTCGCGCCGTTCGTCGTACAACTCGCTGATCTCGGACGTCATCAACGGCATCCGCGTCGTCAAAGCGTTCTCACGCGAGGATGCGGAGGTACAGCGCTTTGGCGCAAGAAGCGAAGCGGCGGCAATGGCGTCGAAGGAGCTGGAATACACCGCGTCCCGCGTCTATCCGTTTTTGCAGTTTGCGCTCAAGCTCGGCTCTTACGTCGTTTGGTTGATCGGCGGCTGGCGCATCATGGACGCAAGCGGTATGGATTTTGCGACGCTGATGACCTTTGCGGCGTATTTCTCGCTGGTTTACGCCCCGATCGAAATGCTCTCCGACGTCACCGACTGGTGGAGCAACTGTCTCAACGCGCTCAAGCGCCTCTTTGACATCAAGGACGCCAAGGTCGAGGTCGCCGAAGACCCCGAAGCAGTCGATCCCGAGATCAAGGGCGAGTTGGAATTCAAGGACGTTTCGTTCTCTTACGTCGAAAACCGAAAGGTGCTCGAGCACATTTCGTTCCGCGTTCCCGCAGGCAAAACGCTCGGCATCGTCGGACAGACGGGCGCGGGCAAATCCACGCTCGCCAACCTCATCACGCGTCTGTACGATGCGGACGAGGGCGCGGTGACGATCGACGGCATCGACGTGCGCAAGCTGACGTTTGACTGCCTGCGCAAAAACATTGCGATCGTGTCGCAGGAGACCTATCTGTTTGCGGGCACGATTCTGGACAATATCCGTTACGCACGTCCCGACGCGACGCTCGGCGAAGTGATCGCGGCGGCAAAAGCGGCGCACGCGCACGATTTTATCATCAAATTCCCCGACGGCTACCAGACGCGCATCGGACAGGGCGACCGCCAGCTTTCGGGCGGGGAACGCCAGCGCGTTTCGATCGCAAGGGCATTGCTCAAAAATCCCAAGATTTTGATTCTGGACGAAGCGACCTCCGCGATGGATACCCAGACGGAGCGAAGCATTCAGGAAGCGCTCACCGAGCTGTCGCGCTCGCGTACGACGATTATGATCGCACACAGACTTTCGACCTTGCGCGATGCGGACTCGCTGATCGCGATCGAAAACGGCAAGCTGATGGAATCGGGCACCGCCGCCGAGCTGATGGAGCAAAAGGGCGTGTACTACAAGCTGTACAACCTGCAGGCGGAGGCGCTCAAAAACGTTGGCATTGCCGAGGATTGACGGCAAATGGATCGGGGCTCTGCCCCCAAACTCTGCAAAGGAGGACGGGCTATGTTTGACCTCAATACATTTCAAAAATACGAGACGTTTTTTGCCGAAGAACACGATGCGTCATTTGAGCTTTTGCACGGAACGGGCTGCGTGATGATTTCCGCACCGCACAGCGTGTAGCAGACGCGAAACGGCAATATCAAATATGCCGAGCCGCAAACGGGCGTGCTGGCAAGGATGCTGCACGACAGCCTCGGCTGTCCCGTGATCTACAAGACCAAAAACTGCGGAGACGACGCCAATTATGATATGGAGTCCCCGTACAAGCAAGCGTTGGCAGATTACGTCAGGCAAAACGGCATCAGATTTGTCCTCGATTTGCACCAGCTGGCGCGCACGCGCGACGTGCAGATCAACATCGGTACGGGAAGGTACAAAAACGTCTCCGACCAAAGGCAGATTGATGCGGCGGTCGAGGTCTTTGAGACCCGAAACATCGGCAAAATTTTGATCGACACGCCGTTTGCGGCGGCATGCCCCAACACCGTTTCTTCGTACATTTCGACCGCGTGCGGAATTCCGTGTATGCAGATCGAAATGCATTCCCTGCTGTTGTGGCCGTCCTCGGAAGCCGCGCGCGCAAAGGACGTGTACGATGCGCTGGCAGAATTGGTAACAAAGCTGTCGCAGATGTTGCGGGAGGAGCGGAAATGAAACAGAATCCATCGCTGTTTTGCCTTCAAAACGGGCATATCATATTCAAGCATAAAAAAGCACAGCACGATCTGTTTGATACGGTCAAAAAAATGACCTTTGTCGATCAGCGCTTTACCGCGTCCGATAAGCTCAACACTATCGGCGTGTCACGCGCCGTTTGGCAGGCGTACCACAAAGAAAAGCTGTTGCTGCTCAATTGCGACACGGGCGAGCATGTCGACGTGACGCTGAAAGTGCACGAGACGATCGGAGACGCGGATTTTGTCGCCACGTCGTATCTTGGGGAGATTCTGGATCTGCCGTGTTGCAAGAATATCTATTTGTGTCGGTACAAGGACCTTGCGTTTGGACGGGTCTACCCGCAAAAGATCGACCATATCCGCGAGAGCGATTTGGTCATCTCGCGCGCGGACGCCGACGGCGTGCTGTGCGAATTGCAAAAACAGCCGTACCGCTTTTTTGAGGTGTACAATACCGCCACGCACGACTGCATCATTATCAAAAAGACGCATATCTTTGTAGACGACTCGCTCCCCGCGGGCACGGTGCGTCTGAGCCGCAAGCAACGTATTTGTCTGGGGCTGGAGCTGCCGCAATACCTCTCGGACGAGCAATGGAGCGTTTTGGAAGAACAGATCGACCGCGACGGCGAGGACTACAAGACGCTTTGCGAGCTGTACACGGCGGGCGACCGCTTTTTGGACAAAAACGCGTCCTTCGCCCAAAAAACCAAGGCGAAAAAGATCCTTTCGCGCCATCTTGCGGGGGAGATCCGTATCATTCCGATTCCTGCGTCGGTGCTGTTTCACGGCAAGAGCCGCGTGCAGAGGCTGTGCGATTTTTATGTGGGCAAGAGCACGATCTCGCTGGTCGGACGCAGACCGTATGCCATCGACGAGGGGCTTGACATCGTCCGCATGACGCGCTCTAACATGAATTTGCTCGGCATCGACGAGATGGACAAGGTGATCTTGCAATACAAAAACAAAAAAATCAGTTGCCGCGTGCTGGAGCTGGGGGACGAGGAAGCGTTTGCCGAGACAAACCTGCCGATCTCGCCCGATCTGGCGGTCGGCATTCCCGCGCATATCCGCAAGCGGCTCGGCGTATTGGATCTGTCGTCTTCCGTCAAGATCGACCGCGACACGGCGTTTATTTTCAAAAAAAGCATCAACGAGCAGATCGTTCCGATCCTGCTGACGCTGTTCTCTGCCAATTTGTTTACGGATAGCTCTGTGGCGCTGTCTGCATTGCTGTCGCTGGTTGCGATCCCGATCGTGCTGTATTTCAACCTTTCGTCCAAGCGCAACATGCGCGCATAAATACCGAATAAGGAGTGACCGTTTGTGAAAAAAAGACTGTGTCTGTTGCTTTGCTTCGCCGTGTTGCTCTGTCTGCACGGGTGCGGAACGCCCCGTGAGGAGCAAAGCGGCCCGATTTCCGCCGACGCATCGAGCATTCCGTCGACTGAACCGTTTGCCGAATCATCTGCCGAAACATCCGACGCTTTGCAGGACGCTTTTGCCGTGTATCCCGTCGAACCGACGGGCAGAGAAATCGACTTGCCTGCGATCGAATGCATGTTGTATGATGCGTATGAGAACTACGGCAAAATCAAACAAAACGTTCCCGATATCCTGACACACTTGAGCGACGTGACGCCGGATGACTTGCAGGGCATCTGTGAGATCTACCGCTTTGATTGGAAACCCCGCTCGGGGCTTGACAGCGCAACCTTTGTCCTTTGCGGCGGAAAGGTCGTTCCGATCGGATACGCGTTTGGCGGCTTTGGCGTGACGGGATTTGCGTACAGCAAAGACACGAACGTGCTGTATTTTGCCTACTCGTGGGGAAGCGGCATACACCGCTCGCATCTCGGCATGCTTGACCTTGAGACGGGGGCCGTGAGCGATTATTTTGACGACGCGTTTTGGGATACGGACATCAGCTTTGTTCTGTCCGAGGACGGACAGACGCTCGGGATCAGCAGAGCGGTATTCAAATTAACGGAGGGCGGCTTTACGCAAACGGGAGAAATTTTGTTTGAAGACGTGACCAAGCTGGAGTTTGTCCCGATCACAGAGGAATAAAAAACGAACCCCGACAAGACCTTGTCGGGGTTTCTCTTTGACTGTTTTTACTCAAATTCCGCCGTTGACGTCCAGTACCGCGCCCGTGATGTAGGACGCCTTGTCGGAGGCGAGAAAGACGAGCGCGTCCGCGACTTCCTCGGGTGTGCCGAAACGGTCGAGCGCAATGCTTTCCGTCAGCGCTTCCGCCTCGTCGACGGTCAAACGGTCGTTCATGCGCGTGTTGATCACGCCGGGGCAGACGCAGTTGACGCGCACGCCCGCGGTGCCGACTTCCTTGGCAAGCGCCTTGGTCAGTCCGATCAGCGCCGCTTTGGTCACGGAGTAATCCACCTCACAGCTTCCGCCCGTCTCGCCGAACATGGACGAAACGTTTAAGATGCATCCGCTTTGTCTGGACAGCATGCCGCGCAAGAGACGGCGGGACAACAGCAAGGGCGCGTGCAGGTTGATATTGTACAGCTGCCGCTCCTGCTCTTCCGTCACCAAGTCAAACAGCGCAAACAGATCGACCGCCGCGTTGTTGACCAGCACGTCCGTCTCGGGGAACGCGTTTGCGAGCGACTCCACCTGCGCGCGGTCGGAGAGATCGGCTTGAAACGTGACGGCGTTCGGAAGCTCGTTTGCGAGCTCTCGAGCCTTTTGTTCATTTTGGTTGTAATGGATCACGACGCGGTAGCCTACAAGCGAGAACGCGCGTGCCGCCGCCTCGCCGATTCCGCCCGTCGCTCCGGTGATGAGAACCGTTTTCATAAAAACCTCACTGTGCGTCTCGCTGTGCGACCGCAAGCTGATCGCAGCGTTCGTTGTACGGGTGTCCGTTGTGTCCTCTGATCCAGCAAAACGTAACCTCGTGGCGGTCGAGCTGTTTTTGCAGCCGTTGCCACAGATCCACATTCAGCGCGGGCTTGCCGTCGGCTTTTTTCCAGCCGCGTTTTTGCCAGCTTGCCAGCCAGCCTTTTTCGATCGCGTCGACGAGGTACCTGGAGTCGCTTGTCAGAACGACGCGGCAGGGCTCCTTGAGTGCTTCCAGTCCGACGATCGCGCCCATCAGCTCCATGCGGTTGTTGGTCGTCTGCCCGTCACCGCCCGAGAGCTCTTTTTCTGTTTTGCCGTACACCAGAATTGCACCGTAACCGCCCGGGCCGGGGTTGCCGCTGCACGCCCCGTCGGTGTAGAGATAAACTTCTTTCATACTCATTGCGACAGCTTTTGCATTCTTACGTCCTTGCCGGCAAACAGCAGGACGTGGAACTCGCCCAGCAAGCGCGAGAGCACGCGTTCACCGTACATTTTTTCCAGCGCGGGACGGTTGAGGTTGGTGTTGATCAGAATCGGCTTGCCCTCGATCAAGCGCGTGTTGAGCAGATTGAAGAACGTTGCCGCGGTGTACTGCGAGCCGCATTCCGCGCCCAAATCGTCGATGATCAGCAGGTCGCAGGACAGATACTTGTCCGTGTCGGGCGCGTCGCTTCTGCCGAAACGTGCCGCTTCGTAGGTATCAAACAGCTTTTGCGACGTTTCGTACAGCACGCGGTAGCCTTTTGCCGCGACCGCACCCGCGATCGCCGCCGAAAGATGCGTTTTGCCCAAGCCCGTTTTGCCCATAAACAGCACCGAGCGGGAGTCCTCGCCGAAATTCTGCGCGTATTTTTTGCAGCCCGCCAGAATGCTCTCCAGTCTGGCGCGGTCCTCGCCCTCGTAATACTGCAGGGAGAAATTGTCAAACGTTTTGTCGCGCAAGCCCTTGCCCAGCCCCGCGGACGTGTACGCGGCGTAAGCGAGCTCTTTTTTGACACAGGCGCACAGCTTGCCGTCGGCGTATCCGCTGTCGGAGCAAAGTGCGCAGCTATACACGGGCGCGTCCTCGTCGGGACGGAATCCGTGCAAGGTCAAAAGCTCGCGTCTCTTCTGCTGGAGCGCGAGGTTGTGCTGTTCGATCCCGGCAAGCGTTGCCGTGTCGCCGCTGACTGCCGCCGCGACCAGCGCGGGGCCGCAGGACGCAAGCTCTCTGTCCAGCTTTGCCAGTGCGGGAATCTGCTTGCAAAGCTCCGCTGTCCGCGCGTCAGCATTCGCTTCCGCTTCCGCGCGCTGTCTGTCTTTGCGATGCAATGCCTCTGTGATGGTGATCATAGGCTTTTTTCTCCTTATGTTGGGGCTTAAGGGGCTCTGCCCCTTAAGAATCCCTGCCAAAACCTTTTTTGAAAAAAAGGTTTTGGATTCCAAAAAACTTTTATTGCCGAAAACTGTCGTTTTCGGGGGGATATATCTGGTTTCTTTTCCAAAAGCGCCAGCTTTTGGCGATAAATTTCTTTGAAGATTCTTAAGAAACTTTCTTTTAAGAAAGTTTCTTAAGCGTCCCCTCTCGCCCTACTCCTCAAACCCTGCCTTGAGCGCGGCTTCAAAGAAGGCGTCGCTGTCGCCGTAGGACGCGTCGCCCGATCCTGCGGGTTTGGAGTCCTTGTTTTTGACATCGTCGGGGGTGGTAAATCCGCTTTCGTACCAGCGCTTGAGCATGCCGTTCATATAAGGAAGGCTGATCTTGCCCGTGGTGTCGACGGTTTTTTCGTACGCGAGACGTACGAGCTCAAACGAGAGATCCCATTTTTCAAACCACGTGTCGAGAAGCGTGCGTTCCTTGCTGGTCAGCTCGCGGTCGCCGAAGCCGCACATCTTGCGCACGCGGTCGATCGAGGAGTGGAGCTGTTCCAGCTTGGCGAGGTGGCGCTCAAACTTTTCGTAGGTGTCGATGCCGTCCTGCTCGTACATGCCCAAAGCGGTGCTCATCAGGTATTGCATCGAGCGCTTGCCGCGCGAGACGCAGTAAGCCGCGATACCGCTCACCATTTCGGGCGGGAGGTTTACATAATCACACAAATACAGCAATGCGCTGTAGTCGTTTTTGGTGAGCTGCTTGCCAAAGCTCTCCGCGACCATGTCACAGCAGGCGCAAAACGCCGCGTCTTTTTCGCGGTACTCCGCAATGGTCTGGCTGTCGTACAGCTTGTACAGCGCCTTGCTCGACGGAACGGGCTTCTTTTCGGCGGATTCGTCGGGCTCGATGATGCCCGCACCGCGCCAGAACGCGACCGCGCCCTCCGCTTCTGCGGGGGTGATGCCCAACTGCAGTGCCAGCTCGGGCGTGTCGGCTTCTTTTTTGGCAAACAGGTACAGCAAAACCTTGAGCTCCGTGCCCGTCGCGCCCTTGAGCCGCGGCAAAATGTCCATCGGCAGGGCAATCAAATTGTCTTTTGGTGTCTTGATTTTCATAAAAACAGCATCCGTTTTCTTTACTTTTGCGCCAGCGGCTCTGTTGG
>JAFQII010000229.1 GCA_017397605.1 Clostridia bacterium | reverse complement strand
GATCCCGCCGTTTCTGCGGATGGACTCCGCAACCTCGCGCGATCTGCCGCCCGTGCCGAGCGGTCCGCGCATGCCCATGTCGTACAGCGTCGGTGCAAAGCCGTCCATACGGCAGGACGTCGTCGGCCCGAACGAGCCGCACACGCGTCCCTCTGGTGCAGGGGTAGGCCCTGCGTAATACACAAACGAGCCGTCGATCGGAAACGGCAGTTCCCCGCCATCCCGCAAGAGCGACATGATACGCTTATGCGCCGCATCGCGCGCGGTATAAACCGTGCCCGAAAGCAATACCGTCTCGCCGGCGTGCAAGCTCGGAATCCACAATGCGGACTCCTCTACACGGACGTGCTTCATCCCTTTTTGCCCGTCGCCTTGCGTCTGGCATCCTCCAGCGCGGCGTTCATATATGCCTCGGTCTTGCGCATTTCCGCCGAAACCGCGTTCATCCTGGTCGAAAGCTCTGCCGCCACCTGACCGATCACCGCACAGCTCCGTCTGGTCTCGGCAACGATACGTTCAGATTCCAGCTCCGCGCGTCTGCGCGCGCCCGCCAGCACGGAATCCGCCTGCGCCTGCGCGTTTGCAACGATCTCTTCGGCGCGGGTATCCGCCGTCATCAGACGCTGACCGATGCTCGCGTGCATTGCCTCGCATTCTTTTTCTTTTTCGGCAAGCTTTGCAGAATATGTCTCTTCCAGCTCGGCATTTTTTGCCGTGCTCTCCAACAATTTTTCCTCTGCTTCTGCCAAAGCCGCAGACAGTTCTCTGATGCGGTCATTGAGCGCGGCTTCTTTTTCCGCAAAGGCCGCGTTAAGTTCAACCAAAAACGCATCGACCTGCTCGCGGTTGTATCCGCGTCCCGCTTTTGCAAACATTGCTTCTGCCATCGTGCTCGCATTCCTTCCCATATTTCGTCTTGATAGTTCATGGTATCATATTTTTCGTCATTTGTCAACTCTGTTTGGATAGAAAAAGGTGGTGTTCGTTTTGGCGATCCTTTGGCTGCGGGATCTGCTTTGGGGCTTTCCGCTGGTTGCGCTGTTGACCGTCAGCGGCGGATATTTTACGATACGCACCAAGTGGTTCTCTCTGCACCCTTTTCGTATCTGCAAGCATACCGTCGGAACGCTGTTTGCCCAAAACACGGACAAACGCTCTTTGCTTGCCGCCGTCACCACCGCGCTGGGCGGAACGGTCGGAGTGGGAAGCATCACAGGCGTCGCCTACGGCATCGCCGTCGGCGGTGCGGGCAGTATCTTTTGGATGTGGGTCAGCGGTTTTTTCGGCATGGCGCTCAAATACGCCGAGGTCAGCATCGCCGTCAGGCACCGCAAAAAAACAGACGGCGGTTACGTCGGCGGTGCGCCCTTTGCGCTCGCCGAGGCGGGCTGCAAGCGCCTCGGAACGGCGTTTGCGTTTCTGTGCGTGTTTGCATCCTTCGGCGTCGGAAATCTCGCACAGGTCGGCTCATTGACCGAGACGCTGGGGGAACTGAATGTCTCGAACGTTGCGTGCGGTTTGGTCTGCACCGCTTTGATCGCGCTTGCGGTGTTCGGCGGCAGGGAGCGCATCGGCAAATGGAACTCCGTTCTCATCCCCGCCGCAACCCTTGTCTACCTCGCCATGATCATTTGGATTCTTTTGACGCATCTGCACGCCCTGCCAAACGCATTTGCGCGGATTTTCAAAGAAGCGCTCGGCATGCGCGCGGCATGGGGCGGAATCTCGGGCAGTCTGCTTGCCAATGCCATGCGCACGGGCTTTGCGCGCGGTGTGTTCTCCAACGAAGCGGGCGTCGGCTCTTCCCCGCTGGCACACGCCGCATCTGGAGAAGGCGATATGCAAAAGCAGGGCGAGTGGGGCGCGTTTGAAATTCTGGCGGACACCTTTGCCGTCTCCACTTTGACGGCGCTTTCGCTGTTGTGCGTCGGGACAGAACGCGTGACGGGCATGTTCAGCGCGGTGTTCGGAGCGCCCGGCGCGTGGGTATTTGCCGTTTTGACGGCGGTGTTTGCCTTTGCGTCCATCATCAGCTGGTGCTATTACAGCGAGGTGTGCCTCGTCTTTTTGCATCTCCCGTACGGACAAACGGTCTACCGCCTTTTGACCGTTTTGACCGCTTTTGCAGGCGCGTGTGTCCCCATGAACGCCCTTTGGGCGGCGGCTGACATTCTCAACGCCTTGATGATTTTTCCCAATTTGTTTTTGCTGTTTTTGAAACGCAACGAAGTGACATATCTCTCCCCCAAAGAAAGGAACGCACCGTGTGGTATAGCAAGCAAAAAGAAAACGTCCTGCAGGACCTGAACACAAGCCCCCGCGGGCTCTCCTCCGCAGAAGCCGCCGCCCGCTTGACGCGTTACGGGCGAAACGAGCTCCGCCGACGCAAGCGCAAGCATCCGCTTGTGCGCTTTTTCGGCGCGTTTGCGGACAAAATGACGCTCATTCTCTTTATCGCGGCAGGCATCTCCTTTGTCACAGACAGACTGTCGGGCGAAATGAGCATCGACCCGTTTGTCATTCTGGCGATCGTCCTGCTCAACGCCGTGATTTCTTTAGTGCAGGAAAGCCGCGCGGAGCACGCGCTGGAAGCGTTGGGGCGCATTTCCTCGCCCGAAAGCATTGTTTTGCGTGACGGAAAAGAGACACGCATTCCGAGTGCAGAGGTCGTTCCGGGCGACATCGTATTGCTGTCCAAGGGGCAGATCGTCCCGTGCGACGGACGGCTTTTGGAATCGGTCGCGCTTCAGACGGACGAATCCGCCCTGACGGGCGAGTCGGGCGGAATTCCCAAAGACGCTTCGCGCGTGTTCCCGCCCGAGTCCCACACGGGCGACATCGCCAACGCCGTTTGGGGCGGTACGGCAGTCATCGGCGGTCACGGAGTCTTTGTCGCCGTCCACACGGGCATGAAAACCGCGATGGGAAGCATCGCCTCCCTTTTGGACACAAGCGACGAAAAAACGCCCCTGCAGCAGCGGCTTGCCAAGCTGTCGGGGCTGTTTGGAAATCTGACGATCGTCATTTGCGCCTTGATTTTTGTCCTTTCGCTGTTCAAGGGGCTTGCGCCCAAGGACATGTTTTTGACCAGCGTCAGCCTTGCGGTCGCGGCGATTCCCGAAGGATTGCCCGCCATCGTGACGATCGTACTCTCCTTGGGTGTCACGCGCATGGCAAAACGGCGCGCGATCGTGCGCAGGCTTCCTGCCGTCGAAACGCTCGGCTGTGCGGGTGTGATCTGTTCGGACAAAACGGGCACGTTGACCTGCAACCGCATGACGGTGACCGACATTTTCGGCGACAGGCAAGCTGTTTTGCTCGCAAGCGTCTTGTGCAACAACCGAAGCGGTGCGACCGAAGAAGCGCTTTTTAACGCGGCGGTACAGCACGGGACAGACATCGAAAAAACACATGCGGAGTTCCCGCGCGTGTCGGAGATCCCGTTTGATTCCGAGACCAAATACATGCTCACCGTGCACCGCGCGCAGGGCGGATACCGATGCATTCTCAAGGGCGCACCCGACGTGATTGCCCGTTACTGCGGCGGTCTGCCCCAAAACGCTTCTGCGGAGCTGAAGCGCCTTGCGGACGGCGCCAAGCGCGTGATCGGCTTTGCCGAGCGCACATGCCCAAGCCTGCCTGCGCACCCTTTGGACGGACAGTTCCGTTTTGTGGGGCTGGCAGGCATGGAAGATCCGCCGCGTGAGGGGGTTACAAAAGCAGTCGAGGATTGCAAGCGCGCAGGCATTCTGCCCGTAATGATCACGGGCGACCACGCGGCGACGGCTTCCGCGATCGCACGCGGAATCGGCATTCTGACCGACGGAACGGTCTGCCGCACCGAAAGCGAGCTTCGCGCGCTCTCCGACAGCGAACTTGCAAAACAAATCAAGGACTGCCGCGTGTTTGCGCGAACGACGCCCGCGTTTAAAATGCGTATCGTCGAGGCATACCGCAAAAACGGCTACGTCGTGGCGATGACGGGCGACGGCGTCAACGACGCGCCCGCGCTCAAAAAAGCGGACATCGGCTGTGCGATGGGCAAGAGCGGTACGGAAGTCGCGCGAGAGTCCGCCGATCTGATTCTGACCGACGACAATTTCTCCACCGTGGTCGATGCCGTCCGCGAGGGACGTACGATCTACGGCAACATCCGCAGTGCCGTCCACTATCTGCTCTCCTGCAACATCGGCGAGATCGTGACGGTTTTGCTGGGAATCTTACTCTCGCTCCCCGCGCCGTTGACGGCGATTCAGCTTTTGTGGGTCAACCTCGCAACCGATTCCCTGCCCGCGATCTCGCTGGGGCTGGAAAAACCGCACGCCGACATCATGCACCATCCCCCGAGCAAGCGTGACGACCCGCTGTTTTCGCGCCTGCGGTGGCTGGAGATCTTTGCGGAAGGCATTTTGATCGGCTGTCTGACGCTGATCGCGTTTGGCATCGGCTCTCTGCACGGCGGGTTTGCCGTGGGGCGCACGATGGCGTTTTCCGTGCTGGCGGTCTCGCAGCTCGTACACGCATGGAACATGCGCTCGCGCGGGACTCTGTTCCGCCTGCCTTTTTTCTCCAACCTGTACCTGCTCGGATCGTTTGTACTGGTTTTAGGCGTGCAGGTCGCGGCCGCGCAAGTGCCGTTTTTGCAAAATCTGTTTGACACCGTCTCCCTTTCGTGGGAGCTGTGGGGTTGGGTAGCACTCCTTTGCGCCGTGCCGCTTGTATTCTGCGAGGTGTATAAGGCGATCAAGGGGAAATTGATGTAAAAAAGGGGGGCTTTCTGTCCGAAAGCCCCTTATGTTTATTTGCTTGTTCTTTTTTTGGCAACGTCCAGAATGCGGACGATCGCAGGGCTTACCGCGATATTGACGATGAGCTCAAACAAAAAGTTCAGTCCGACAAAGAACACGATGAGGTACATTCCCACGGAAATTCCCTCCGCCGCGGCACCGCCGCTGACCGTATCCATAAAGAACACAAGAGAGCCGAGCAGGAAAATACCCGTATTGACCACGGGACAGACGATCGCACTCACAAAAACCGCAAGATAACGGTTGTACTTTTCGAGCAGCTTGTACGCAAGTCCTGCGCACAGACCGCAAAGAATGCCTTTGACCATAACGGTGATGATCGTTCCCGGTACGCTAAGCCCGAGCCAGAATGCGGCATCGGGTGTCGCAAAGAACATCACAGCCGCTACGCCTCCGAGAAATGCGCCTGCGTAAGGTCCGCACAAAGTCGCGCCAACCACAACGGGAATCAGCGTCAGCGAAATGGATGCTAAACCGCCGATCTTGATGAACCCGCCGAAATAAGCCAGAGTCGCCACCATTGCCGTAAGCAATGCGAGCAAAACAAGCTTTGACGTGTGCACGCCTTGTTTGTTTGTTTGTTTCATATTTGATTGATCCTCCTTGCTGTCGCCCATCAAAGGTGCAACGCATGTTTTTTATTTGTTTTTTTGATACAAAAAGTGGAGTCCCTTGAGCACAAGATGCTCGTCGAGGGTAATGTTTTGTTTGCAGCAGCCGATGATCATCGGAGATGCGCCGCCCGTTGCGTAGACGGGCAACTTCTTGCCGTACGCCTCGCAAAAACGATCGATCATGCCGTCCAACATACTCGCGTTGCCAAAGATGACACCCGATTTCATACAGTCGGCGGTATTTTTGCCGATGACGGAAGCGGGAACGTCCAAGGACACCTGCGGCAGTTGCGCCGTCCCTTCCGAAAGGGCGCGCAAGCCCATACTCACGCCGGGAATGATCGACACACCGACAAACGCACCGCGCTCGTCCACGACCATCATTTTGGTCGCCGTGCCCATGTCGATGACCAACGCGGGCCCGCCGTAAATACGATGTGCCGCAACACATGCGCAGATCAGATCCGCACCGACCGACGCGGGGTTGTCGCAATGAATCATCATGCCCGTTTTGATGCCGGGACCCACCGCGAGGGAATCAATGCCAAACGCAATGCGGATCGCGTTTTTCATCACCGCGTTCAACGGCGGAACGACCGACGAAACGATCGCGCCGTCCACACAGGTGCGTTCCTTGCCATGCAAAAGGAGTGTCTCCAACAGTTTGCAGGCGTATTCGTCCGCTGTCAAAGACGCATTGGTCGCCAAACGTGCGACAAAAACAATCTCGCCGCCTTCAAAACCGCCCAAACAAATATTGGTGTTGCCGATATCCACCGCAAGCAGCATGGTTTCACTTCCCTTTTTTCTCGATAGAAACATTATATCACAGTTAAACAGAAAAAGCAAGTAGGGGCGATGCAAGAATCGCCCCTACCGAACATTTAACCCAATTCTACACTTGACTCGCCCGTCATGGGGTCATAATTTGCAAGGTAACGCAACAACCTCGTCGCATCCTTGCCGTTTACCGCACCGTCGCCCGTGACATCCGCACCGCGGGAGATCTCAATTCCCGACGTGCCGGACACGGGATCGTAGTTTGCAAGGTAACGAAGCAACCGCGTCACGTCCTTTCCGTCAATCGCGTTGTCTCCGTTGCAGTCGCCGTATACGAAGTCGATCACCGTAATCTTGCCGTCGGTCATTCCGACAGTCACATCAAGCTCTTGCTCGTTGCAGCATTCGATGACCTCCGCCGTAACCGCATAATCACCCGCAGAAGCATCTTCCTTGACCGCAAAGGTCAGCGTCGCCAAAACACCCGTCGCGGTCGCATTGTCCGCCTGCGCCCAGATGTAACTTCTGCCCTGCGTCAGGCTGTTCACGATTGTTCCGTTGGAAACCGAAACAAGCTCCATCGCCGTTGCATCGTAATCGAGCAACAGATTGAGATACGTAAAGCCGACGTTTTTGTCCAGAACGATATCCACCGTCACCGTCTCGCCTGCCGTAGCCTGCGCGTCGGAAATATGCACCTCCACGCCGTAGTCTACAACAAGCACGTCCCCGCAGGAAGTGCATACATTGTTTTTGTAGTTGTGCCCTTTCGCGGGGATGGGTTCGACATATTCGTCCCCGCATTCCTCGCAAGAATACCAAATGCATCCGTCCTCAACACAAGTAGCCTCAATCTCATCATACCACTCATAACTGTGTCCGTAGGGAGCGATTTCCTGATACGATTCTACATAATCGCATTCCCGGCAAACTACCATGATATAACCGGATTCGGTACAGGTCGGTTCTTCTTCCTCGGTATCCAAATCGTGTCCTTCCGCAGGGAGAAT
>JAFQII010000228.1 GCA_017397605.1 Clostridia bacterium | reverse complement strand
CGTGTTTCTCCTTGTTTGTGATGTGTTTATCGTACCATATTTTGCACTTTTTGTCAAGTGAAAAGCGGTATGGCAAAAACAAAATGCAAGCGCTTTGCGCCGTCATTTTTGCAAAAAAAGGGAGGGGATTTTTATGCAGATAGACAAAAATGAAAAAAGTCGTATTTTTTGATAGACAAAACGGAAGGAAATATCATATAATAAGTGTATAAGAAAATAAGAAAATAAGAAAAACAAAAGGAGGACCAACCGCCATGAAAAAGAAACTGTTTTGCATCTTACTTTGCGTCTTATTGCTTGCCTTGACGGCATCTCCCGTTTTTGCGGAGGAGCGCTACAACCGTTTTGGAGACCTCAACAATGACGGCGAGACGGATTCGCTGGACTACATGCGGCTCAAGCGTTACGTTCTGGGCACAAACGAGCTGTCGCAAAAGGGCTGGTACCGTGCCGATGTCAACTATGACGGTGCCGTTGATGCCACGGATTATATGATCCTCAAGCGGGAGGTTATGGGAACCTACGACCGACCGATCATAAGAGGCAGCGTTGACGAAATGACCGACGGACAGCTCTACGGACACATTCACCGCTTGTTGGGTTACGACCGTCCTGAAGGGAAACTCGAGGTCGTCTTTACCGACGGCAACATTTCGGAAGCGGCGGAAATCCTTGCTTCCCACGGCTTGACGGGAGGCATTGACGACATCTTTACGATAGAAGACGTGACATACGGCTACGCATACTTAGACTGCGACGAGACGGATATCCGCGAATTGTTGTTTGCGCTTTTGCGCGATGAACGTGTGACTTCCGCAAGTCCCGAATACTACGCGGTTCCCGATTAAAAAAACATACGGCTGAGTCGGTCGACTCAGCCGTTTTTGATATCACCCGAAAGTGTCAGCTTTCGGCAATCGGTTTTGGTGGGGGAAATTAAGGGGGCTTTCTTTTTCAAAAGAAAGCCCCCTTAATACGTTCTTATTTACTTTTTCAGCACCGTGCCGAAGTGCTTGGGGTGGAGCACCCACGTGCCGTCGATGCACAGGACGGTGTAGGTGAGGTCAAAGGATTCTTTGTCATACGAGCCGCCGAAATACACCGTGACGGAAATTTCCGCCGCATCGGTGAGCGACTCGGTCGGCAGGCTGCAAACAAAATCGGGGGAAAAGACTTGGCAGTACGGTTCGACCGAAGAAACGTCAAGGCGCGTCATGGCGGTCAACTCATACGTGATCGCGGCGTCTGTTCCGTAGCGGTCGAGATCAAACTCCCGCGCGCCCGTCAACAGCAGCTGCAGGTAGTCCTGCAGGTCGCCCGTCTGTGCTTGGTACTGCTCGCAAAACGTCTGCGGAAACGCCGACTCGTATGCGCCGACGTTCCCCGATGTGACTGCCTGCACGATGCGGTCCAGCGGTGCGGTCATTTCGTTGCCGACGGTGGCTGTTCCGCGCTCGCAACCGGAAAGCAGCATCACGCAAAGCAGGAGAAGTCCCAGCTTATTCCTCATTGGTTTCGTCCGCCTTGCCCATTTTCATTTCCATGAGCTCCTCGCGCGTGATCAGGATCTTGCGCTTTTTGGTCGCGGAGTCAAACGGCCCGATGTAGCCCTTTTGCTCCATCACGCCGACGATACGCGCGGCGCGCGCGTAGCCGAGTCCCAAGCGCGTCTGAATCATCGAAGTCGAGATGTTTTGCGTATCGATCGCAAGCTCCAGTGCGTCCAAGAACTTTTCGTCCAGCTTTTGCTCGGTCTCGCTGCCCTCGCCCTCGGCTTCCGCACGGCGTCCGTGCTTGGGTGCGCCGCAGAGCTTGGCTTCTTTTTCGATCTGCTCGATGATATTTTCGTCATAAGACGCGCCTGCCGCGTCCTTGATAAACTGCGTGACCGCGACGACCTCGGATTTGCCGTCGACCAAAGCGCCTTGCACGCGGATGGGTTTCATCGCGCCGACGGGGTAGTACAGCATGTCACCGCGTCCGAGCAGTTTTTCCGCGCCCGTCAAATCCAGAATGGTACGCGAGTCGACCTGCGACGCGACGGTAAACGCGATACGCGACGGAATGTTTGCCTTGATCAGACCCGTGATGACGTCCACGGAAGGACGCTGGGTACCGATGACCAGGTGAATGCCCGCCGCACGCGCCTTTTGCGCCAGACGGCAGATGGACGTCTCAACGTCGTCGGGTGCGGTCATCATCAAATCCGCAAGCTCGTCGATGAAGATGACGATGTACGGCTGTTGCTCACGCTCGGGATCGTCCTTGACAATCTGGTTGTATTCGATCAGGTTCTTTGCCGCGACCTCCTGAATGAGGTTGTAGCGTTTTTCCATTTCGACGCACGCCCAGTTGAGCGTGCCCGCCGCCTTTTTGGCGTCGTTGATGACGGGGACGAGCAAATGCGGAATGCCGTTGTAATCCGCCATTTCGACCTTTTTGGGGTCGATCATAATAAACTTGACTTCCTCGGGGGAAGCGTGGTACAGCAGGGAGACGATCAGCGAGTTCATGCAGACGGATTTACCCATACCCGTCGCACCCGCGATCATCAGGTGGGGCATGCGCGCGATGTCGAGGTAAATCGGGTTGCCCGAGACGTCCTCGCCGAGTGCGGTGACCAGCTTGCTCTTGTGGTCGCGGAACTGGTTATTCTCCAGCAGTCCGCGCAATCTGACGACGGAGCTTTGATGGTTGGGGATCTCGATACCGATCGCGCTCTTGCCGGGGATATTTTCGATACGGACGGAGGTTGCCGCGAGGTGAAGCGCGATGTCGTCGGAAAGGTTGGCGATCTGCTTGACGCGGACGCCCGTCTCCGGCTGAACCTCATACCGCGTGACGGTGGGACCGAACGACGCGCCGATGACGCGCGCTTTGACCTTGAAGCTTTCCAGCACCGTCTCTAACTTGCGGCTGATCGCGTTGACGTCGGCGGCAGTCGGTTTGGGTGCGTCGCCCTCGCTGGGCGTCAGCAGGGAAAGCGGCGGGAAAACGTAGGGCGCAGGTGCGTTGCCTTCGATTTCCATCGGTTCGGTGTCCGTCTCGGGCGTTTCCTCTGCGGTCTGCTCGGGCGCGTTTTCTTCCGCGGCCGCGGGCGCTTCCTCGATCGGCGTGACGTCAAACGGAGCATCGTCGTCGATCGGCGTTTCGGTCACGGGCGCAGGTGCGGGCTCGGGCGCGGGTTCGGGCGCAGGCGCGGCAGT
>JAFQII010000227.1 GCA_017397605.1 Clostridia bacterium | reverse complement strand
TTCCTGTCTCTTGACGTTCTGTATGATACCGATGCATTTGAGCTCGTAGAAGTCTCCAATGGCGTGATCATTGAGAACCTTGAAAGCGGTGCGCACCTTGTTTGGTCCTGCGCACACGACGTGACCACGACCGGTGTTCTTGCAACGCTTATCTTTGAGGTTAAGGCTGATGCGAAGAGCGACAGCTATGAGGTATCCTTTGCATGCAATGAAGCATGGAAGGAATCCGAAGAGGCCGCTACCTTCGTATGTGCAGGCGACAGCATTGACATTTTGATGTACGGCGATGTCAACGGTGACGGCAAGATTAACTCCGCAGACGTTACCCGTTTGCTCCGTTACCTTGCAAACCGTAATCCCGTGACCGGCGAATCCGAAGTAGAGGTTTCGCTCGGCGCAGATGCCAACGGCGACGGCAAGATTAACTCTACAGACGTTACCCGTTTGCTCCGTTATCTTGCAAACCGTAATCCCGTGACCGGCGAATCCAGCGTAGTGCTCGGACCGGCAAAATAAGCAATCTTCTCTCGGCAGGAGCGGTCGTTGACCGCTCCTTTTTGCACCGTATTGTCCTTGCATGGGAAGGCTTATCTATGCAATGTGTATAGAAATTTTTTTTGATTTTAGAACGAATTAACAATTGACAAATACGTGTTTTTAGGGTATACTGTTTTTAGTAATAATACACAAAAAGGAGTTACACTATGAAACGCAATTACAGATTTTTGTGCATCGCGTTGACTGTATTGCTGTTGGTATCCGCATGCGGCGGTTTGTTTGCATCCGCGGCGGTTATCGGCGATATTGACGGCAACGGTGAGTACGGACTTGCAGATTACATGATGGTCAAACGTTATGTACTCGGCACATATGAGCTGTCGGGAGAACAGCTTGAAGCGGCTGATGCAGACGGCAACGGATTTGTCGAAGCCTTGGATTACATGATCATCAAGCGTGTGATTCTGGGCACCTATACGCTCTCCACCTACTCGTTTGTAGAGCGCGGCGACGCGGCGTATGACGTAGCGGACGGCGTACATTACAGTGAGTATACGCTCTCCAGCGGCATCTACAAAAACGTCTACGTTTCTGCATCCGCATTGGAGTTTAACACCGAGGACTATGCGGTCATCGCTTACGCGGGTGCGGCAGGCGGCGCGGCATACCTTGCTAACCAGTACCGTCTCGCGGTCGAGGACGGCTACGATGTTGTCGGCGCGATCAACGGCTCGTTCTTCTCGATGGACGGCAGCAAAAACGGAAACTACGGTTACCTCAACGAGTACCTGATTTCCAACGGTGAGATCTACTCTGCAGATAACGACAATCCCGCAAGTGATTTTGACGGCATGGTCTGCATCAATTCCGACGGTACCATTCAGTCTGTCGAAAATTCCAGATTGCATTTCGACCTGTATATCAACGGTCAGAGCATTTCCGGCGGTATTTCCTACGTCAACAAAACCGGCGGCCGTTACAATGGCGGCAACTGGGGCAATGGCATTTACTACTACGACGAGCACTCGGGCGACTTGTACTACGATAGTGAAGAGCCCGGCGAAATCATCTCCGCGGCATTGACGTTCCCCGTTTGCCCCGGTTATGAAGTGCTCTGCCGCAAGCTGGACGGCACCAAACTGACCGTCGGCGGTACGCTGGAAGGCGAAGTCATCTCCGTTACGCCCGACACCTACAACGGCGCGATCGGCGAAGATGAATTTATCCTCTTTGTCAAGACTGCTTCTCCCAATGCGGCATATCTGGCTGGCCTCAAAGCGGGCGACACCATTTCGATTGCCGCTTCCGAAACCGCTTCCGAGGCAGGCGACGTAACCGCAAACGCTCAGTCTGTGATTGCCAACGTCGGCTATCTTGTCAAAGACGGCGTCGATCTGACTGCAGACAATTCGTTCAACAGCGGCGCGGCGCATTCCAATACCACCAAGGCTCGTTGGACCGCATTCGGTATCAAGGCAGACGGCTCTTGGGTATTCTTTACCACCGAAGGTGCTTCCACCGGTTCTGACGGCTCTGTTACCCTGCAGGATGTAGCGAAAGCAATGATCGAAATGGGCTGTGTGGACGTCATTCGTATGGACGGCGGTGGATCCTCCGGTATGTACGTTTGCGATACCGGCAATGGCGAAAAAGGCTTTAAGCAGTATTCCGGACGTTCCATCGGCGACTGCCTGCTGGTTGTCAAGCGTTCCAGCCCTGCTTTGCAGACGGGTGAAGAGCTCGCGGCAAATGTAGCCGATCTGATTGAAAAGGCAGAACTCAGAGCAGATGACGAATATGTTGCAACCGCTCTTGCGTATGCAAAAGACGTTGTTGCAAGCGACAAATCCGTTGTCGGCGACTATAAGATCGCGTATATGAAGCTCCGCTACGCTCTTTCGGGCAAAAAACAGCTGGGTGACTTGATGTCTGCTGTTGCAGGTGTCTCTTACAAGGATTACAGCGAGTATGTACTGACCAATCTGCGCGCTGCTTACACGACCGCTGCTGCGGCATTTGGCGGCGATGCTTCTACCGAGGACGTTTTGGCGGCATACGATGAGCTCAAGAAATGGTACGAGCTCAAGGGCGATGTGACGATCGACGGCGTGGAATACAAGACCGTTACCGAAGCGGCGTATGTCACCGGTCTCAACCTTTCCATTTTGACCGGCTACTGCTCGATCTACACTCCCGGCACCAATGTTTCGGGCGTCAACCTCAACTGGGCGCAGGTCGCACTGTTGCAGTATGACGAGGCGCAGGGCGCTTATGTTGTCAAACAGAATTTCTTTGGCAACGGTCAGCCCGCAACGATTATGGGCAAGCTCGGCTTTGACGGCAATATCGGTCCCGAAGGTTATCTGGTTATCGGCGCACACGGCGACAGCGGCAGTGACGCGGCAAACCGCGACTTTGTCAAAGCGGCAGGCACCGGTAAGAAGTGCTTGATCTACGGCATCGATCTTGAGAATTGCACGATCGGCGTCGGCGCTTATATCACATTCGAATAAACTTCCGCTACAAAAGGCAGTTCGTCAGGAACTGCCTTTTGTTGTACCTATTTTTGAAGATGAAAAAAGGACTCGGGAGAGTCCTTTTTATATGTTTTTTATACGGTTGTCTTGGCTTTAAACGTCGGAGCGATCTTTTGCAGCAGGGGGATGACATTGCCGCCGTTTTCTGCGGTGATGCGCAGGGCTTCGAGTTCTTCGAAGAAGGTCGTTTCGTCCAGCGAGATCGGCTTGCCGATGTGAATCAGCTTGTTGTCGGTTTGCTTGAGGCCTTCCTCGTCCATGAGGAGCTCCTCAAACAGCTTTTCGCCGGGACGCAGTCCCGTAAACTCGATCTTGATATCTACGTTTGGAACATGTCCCGAAAGCCTTATGAGGTTCTCCGCCAGCGAAACAATGCGAACGGGCTTGCCCATATCCAGTACAAAAATCTCGCCGCCTTTGGCAGATGCGCCTGCTTGCAGAACAAGAGAGACCGCTTCAGGAATCGTCATAAAATAACGGATGATATCGGGGTGCGTGACGGTGACGGGGCCGCCTGCCTCGATCTGCTTTTTAAACAACGGAATCACCGAGCCGTTGGAGCCGAGCACGTTGCCGAAACGAACGGCGACAAATTCGGTCTCGGAGCGGCGGTCGAACGTCTGCACGATCATTTCGCAGACGCGTTTGGTTGCACCCATGACATTGGTCGGATTGACCGCCTTATCGGTGGAGATCATAACGAAACGCTCGACGCAGTACTTGTCTGCCATGCGCACGGTATTCAATGTGCCGAATATGTTGTTCTTGACCGCTTCATCGGGCGCGTCCTCCATCAGCGGGACATGCTTGTGTGCCGCGGCATGGAAAACGATTTGCGGACGTAGCTCATCAAACAGACGGTCCAGCTTACTTTCGTCACGAACGGAAGCGATGCGGACTTCCAAAGGCAGTTCGGGATGGTTGCGCCGAAGCTCGTTCTGGATCTCGTAGGCGTTGTTTTCGTAGATGTCAAGAATGATGAGCTTTTTGGGGGAGAGCTTGGCGAGCTGTCTGCAGAGCTCACTGCCGATCGAACCGCCGCCGCCCGTAACCAAAACGGTCTTGCCTTTGACAGAGCCGGAAAGCAAGTCGGTGTTCAGACAAATCGGCTCACGCCCCAGAAGGTCCTCAATGCGGACGTTTTGCACGTTGCTCATATTGATGTGTCCGTCGATCAATGTGGAAAGCGGCGGCACAGAGCGAACCTGACAGCCCGTCTGCATGCAAAGCGAAAGGATCTCGGCCCTGCGCTCCGCACTGCAGGATGCAATTGCAAAAATGATCAGATCCACGCGGTGTTTTTTTGCAAGCGCAGGGATCTCTGCCGTTTTGCCTCCGACGCGGGTATTGTAGATGGTTTTGCCGCTTTTGAAGGTATCGTCGTCCACCAGGCAGACGACCTTGGCTTTGCGGTATGCGGAGTTGTTTTTAAACTCGTGAAGCATGTAGTTGCCCGTTTCGCCCGCGCCGACGATCATCACGCGTCCTTCGGTAC
>JAFQII010000226.1 GCA_017397605.1 Clostridia bacterium | reverse complement strand
GCTATCTGGTGCTGGGCGCGGTGGGCGTTCCCGTTTTCGCAGGATTTCGCGGCGGTATTGCCCAGCTTGTAGGCCCGACGGGCGGTTTTCTGTTCGGTTTTTTGCCCGCAGTACTGATCGCGGGGTATTTGCCCCAAAAGCTATCGCTGTTTGTACGCATGCTGTTTGGCTTGCTTGCGTGTTACGCATGCGGAACAGCCTGGTACTGCATCCTGTACACAAAAGACGCAGGCATCGGCGGAATTCTCGCCGCAACCCTTCGCTGTGTCGTTCCGTTTGTCCTGCCCGACGTGCTCAAGCTGTTTCTGGCAGCCAAAGCGACGGAAATTTTGCAAAAAAGACTATAAAGATCCCGCCGAGAGAAACCGTTTGGTCGCTCTCGGCGGTTGTGTTTTTTTAGTGAACAAATGCAAGCATTCCCAGCGTGGATTTGCTCACGTCCTCAGGCAAGGTCAATACCCCCGCCTCGACCAGGTCGTGAATTGCCATCATTCTCATAGCGTGAAGCTCCATGCGGACGTAATATCCCATATGCTTATGCAACACCTTGTGGCTGTATTTTTTAAAAATCGTTTCCACCCGATCATACGCCTCTGCGGCATTCCGGACGAGCGTTTCAAAATGCTTGTGTCCGCGCAGCAGCTCCCCGAGCCGCTCGACGGTTTCTTCCGTCAGCACAAGCACGTCGGGAACAACATGCCCGTCCTCGGACGCGTGCGCATACCTGCCGTCGATGCGGAGCCAAACCGCTCGCTCGGCGTCGGTAAACGAGGAAATGAGACGGTTTTTGCGGATGCAGTCACACAACAGTATGACTTCGTCAAAGCCCGGATCTCCGCATTGGTCCCACAAGTGGTAGTCATTGCATTTGTATACCCAAAACGTATTGTGATTGTTTCCGTATACGTTGTGCCCCATGACCGTGTTTTCCGGGAACTCGGTTTCCTCGTATCCGACAAACCCCCACGACTCGCCGTTGGCGCGTTTGGGCGCATCGAACACGTTTTGTCCTTTGCCCATATGTTCCATCGCGCTGTCGATCACATGGGGTACCAGCCGCCAACGAATGACGTTATCGTCCAAATGTTCCCCCGCAATCCCCAAAGCGCGGATGTCGTGCATTGTGTCGTCCATAAATTCTCTGATCAGACGGCTTCTCTCGTGCGCACCCTCCCGCAAAGCGCGGTACACCTCGATGCGGCAGTCTTTTTCCAAAATAAAGAACTTGGTGATGTATTTGTCGCCCTGCTTTTCGAGCAAGGTCGCACGGTGCAGGATCTCCACTTCCTCCTCCATGTACGGAAGTGCCACGCCAAGCTCGACGGACAGTTCCTCCAAGGTGGAAGGGTTGTTGCTCGCGTGAAGCAAAATATTGTTGGGAATCTTTCTGTTGACCACACGCCACGGCAGTCCGCTCGGTTGGCTGCCGCTTGCCGCAAACGATACATGCTCGGGTTGATAACTGCGTTTGCCAAATTCTCTTGCCATACTCATACCTTCTTTCAACAATTCTCTTGCACGGAAAAGCTTGGACTTGACCGTGTTGACGGGGAGGGACAGCGACGATGCAATCTCACGAACACTTTGGTTCTCGATGTAATAGGCAACGACGATGTTGCGGTAATCACTTCCGACAAACGCCAGCTCCCGCCGAAGCAGAGCCATTTGCTCCGCGTGTATCATGTTGTCAAGTGTGTTTTCGCCGCCGTCTGAAATCTCATAATCGCCGATGTCGGCACCGGTTACCGACTCGTTGCGTCTATGCTTTTCCTTTGCCCATACACAGTAACGGTTGCGCGCGATCTGCCACACCCATGCGGAAAAGCTCGTCGGAATGACACCCTTGTTCAAAGATACGACGATCTGCAACGCGATATCCTGCGTCAGATCTTCTGCGTCGGCGTGGTTTCCCGTCTTTTTCAGACAGAAATAAAACAGTTTTTCCATATAGTGCTCGGTGAATTCTTTGATCAGCCGATCGCACATTTCGTTCGTTTGCTGCACAGTCTCACCTCCTCATACAGATAGTGTGGCGTTTTGGAATTTGGTTGCACGGATTTTTAATCTTTTTATCACAAACGCCGAAGGCAACCGTTTGGTCGCTCTCGGCGGTGTTTATTGCGGTATTGTTTTTAGCCGAGGATATCGATAAAGTCCTCGATGCCCTTATGGTACGCATCCTGAACCTTGCTTTCATCAGACGTACCGCTCTGTTCTTCCTCATCGCCGCAGGACGCAAGCACAAAGGGAGAAACAAGCATCAGCATCGCCAGAAGCAGCGAAAAGATACGTTTCATAAAAAATTCCTCCAAATTAGATTACTTGTACGATTATACACATTTTGCAAAGAAAATGCAACTGTATTTATGGACAAAAAAACACGCCCGAAACAACGTTTCGGACGCATTTCCTCTATATTGATCAGCTGATGTGCGGGTTCATTTCGTGGCTCTTGCGGATGACGTCCAGCTGCTGGCGGACCTGATACAGCTTGATGTCATGCTCACGACCGTTCAAAAGCAATTCGTAGATCTGATCGTAGTACGTCTGCACAGCCGCAATAAACGGCGCCTGCGGATCGCCTTCCCAGCTTTCCTCATACCACTTGAGGCTCTCGCCGCAGTATGCGGGCATCTGTTCCTCATCGACGTACAAGGGCGTGCGGATCAGCTCGTGCGCGGGGGACTCTTCTTCTTTAAAATACTTCCAGTCGATGTGCGCCATCGTGCCCTTGAGCGTGCCGCGCGTACCCTCTACCTTATAAGTATAGGAAGGATATGCATCGCAGGAAGAAATATCCAGATCGATCAAAGGACGGTCGGGTGCGGTGAGCACCAGCTTGACGTAGTCCTCTGCATTGCCAAAGGTGTTGCAACGGTCCATATGACAGAAAATACCCAAGTTCTGATCGTATGCGTCCAGAATGTTGAGCGCCTGGTCCAGCGGGTGAGGACCCGTGTTGGCAAGGTTACCGCCGTTAAAGTCCAGACAGCACTGCCAGTCCCAGCGGCGAGCGTAGCCGTTGAACTGAATGCCGACGTGCACAATTCTGCCCAGAACGCCGGAGGCGATGACTTCCTTGACCTTGAGGAAATAGTTTGCAAAACGGCTCTGCTGGAACACCAGAAAATGACAGCCGTTCTGTTTTGCCGTCTCGCAGAGATCGTCAAACTCCTCGACGGTGGGAACGCAGGGCTTTTCGCAAAGCACGTTCAAACCGTGAGCGAGCAGATCCTTGGTGATCGCGTAGTGCAGATGGCTGGGAGATGCATTGACAACCAAATCAATGTCGTTTCTCGTAAACAGCTCGGTGTAATCATCATAGACGTCACAGCCGTATTCCTGCGCGGCGCGGTTCTTTCTTTTTTCGAGCTTTTCAACAACCGCTACGACGCGGAAACGCTCGGTATCTTTTTTCAGGTGCAGACCGTGAATGTCTCTGCCGCTTCTGCCCTGTCCGATGATCGCAATGCCAAATTGTTTCATAACACAGAATTCCTTTCGGCGATTTCTTTCTAAAACCACCTTATCAAAAATAGGCAGAAATGTCAAGTGGTTTTGGAAATTTTGGCAAAAGAAAACCGCCCCACGGCAGGCGGTCGTCCCTTATTTGCCGTTCTGCACCAGCAGACCCGTTTTTTTATCCCATATGCGCTCGTCCTTGGTAATCGCAAAGGTGTCCGTTCCGTCAAAAACGCTCCCCTCGACGGAGATGCACAGCGTCTCGTCCGTGTCGTTTTGCAATGTCCAGCGCAAGACCGCGCCGCACGGCGGCGTTCCCTCGGGGTTCTTTTTTGCCTTTTGTGCCAGTTCCTTGCGTGCAAAGTCCAAAAAGCCTTCCGCCGCCTTACGGTAAAACGGCACAAAATGCGCCCGCAGGGGGTCCTTTTGAAAGGGGATTTTCTTTTTGGGCAAGGTCGGATACGATAGATTGACGATGACCAGCGGCTCGCCCGTGTCACTCGCGACGGTCTCCTTGATGATCTCATTTTGCAGCATAAACGGTTTCCTCCCGTTTACACCTTATGCCGCCCTCCCGCAAAGTATGCGCAGTTCGCACGCCGCACAAAACGGCAACAACAACACGCAAAGGATATTTTCCCAAAGCGGAAACGCAAACAGCACCGCGGGCAAAACCGCGACGCACGCCGCACCCAGTGCCGCAAGCGGCATGTACGGCTTTCCGCGCACGGAAGGCAACAGCAGGGTGACCGAGAGCGGAAACACCGCCGCAGAGAGAAAATGCTCCCGTTCCCACGGGACGGCGAAAGCGGGCGGCAAAAACGTCCCCGCCGTGCAAAACAGGATGGGCAGTATCGCAAGCAGCGAAAACGGCACCGCGCCCGTCGCAAGCAACCCCGATTTTGCGGTATTTGCCCGATCAAACGCGATCAGCGCGATGACCATGACGATGAGTGCAAAAAACACTGCCGATTTCGGCGAGCCGTCGCCCCAAAGCAGTACCAACCGCAATAAGATCGACACCACGGCGATTCCGCGCAGGATCACGGGCACGCGCACGGGCAAAAACGGCACCCAAAAGGACAAAAGTCCGCACAGCAACGCACACACGCCGACAAGCACGATGCCCGCGTCACATGCGCAAAGCAGGCACGTCAGATACAGCACAAAGGGTGCAAAAAATGTCACAGCTCTTCCCTCCTGCCAAGCGTCTTTTTGGGAATGGCAAGCAAAAAGTCCTCCAGCCCCTGCGGATGCAAGGGCGACAGCGGCGAAAGATACGGCACACCAAAGCTGTCAAGCCGTGACACCAGCGCCACAAGCATTACCAACCCCAAAAAGATGCCGTACAGACCAAACGCTCCCGCCAAAAACAAAAATGCAAAGCGCAACAGCACGGTCGAGTACATATACGTCGGCACGATAAACGCCGTCACCGCCGACAACGCGACAGCCATAATGACCGTGGAAGAAGCGAGCTTGGCTTCCACCGCGGCATCGCCCAGAATGATCGAGGCGACAATGCCGACCGCGTCTCCCACGGTGCGCGGCATGCGCACACCCACCTCGCGCACCAGTTCAAAGATGAGCAGAGCCACCAGGCACTCCCAAAACAGCGTAAACGGCAATTCCGCACGCGTCTCGTGCAGGTTTTGCAGAATGACATCGGGCAACAGCTCGCTGTGAAACTCCCCAAACGCCACCAGCACCGCAGGCAAAAAGATCGAAACGATCAGCGCAAACAACCGCAGACACCGCACCGCCGTAGCGTAATACGGTGTGCGCAGATAGTCCTCCGCCGACTGAATGCTCTCCGCAAACACATACGGCGCCGTCAGCACAAACGGCGAGCCGTCCACCAGAATTCCCACGCGCCCCGCCAACAGCTTGGACGCGGCTTTGTCCACCTTTTCGGTGCTCCCCATCAACGGGAACAGCGGGCTTCTGCGCCCCTGCAACAGCATCTCGAGATAACCCGAGTCCGTCACGGCTTGCGCGTTTAACGTTGCGATACGGCGCGAAAGATCATTGACCAGCTTCCCATCCGCCCGTGACTCCAGATATGCGAGTGTAATACGCGTATGCGAGAGCTCGCCGATGACCAGCGACACAAATTTCAAGTCGCCCGTGCGCAAAAACTGGCGGAGCATGGTCATATTTTTTTCGCTGTCCTCCACAAAGCCCAATCTCGGACCGCGCACGGTCACGTCCGTCTCCGGTTCCCCGATCGCGCGAGACACGCCCATATGCACGTTTGCAAGGCAAAAGAACGCCTCTCCGTCCCGTTCCACAGCGAGAAACACCTCTCCGCGCAACAGCCAGCCGACCGCCGTCTGCACGTCGGGGACTTCCATCACCGAGCCATTGCGCAAAATCTTGCGGTAGTCGCCGTCAAACACATCCGCATGCAAAGCATCCAGCATCGGGCGCAAAACCGCGTCGCCCACCGAAACTCGGTCGGTCAATCCCTTGAAATTCGCCATCGTAAAACGGCAAGCGCCCACGTCGGTCTGCAAAAAGTTAAAATCCGCGCAGTCCGCAAATGTTTGCCTGACCGCCAAAACCGCTTCGTCGTAAGTCACGGTATCAACTCCTTTATAGGGAGTATGGACGGATTTGGAGCAGGGGAAACGCAAAAGAACCTTTCTTTTAAAAAAGAAAGGTTCTTTTGGATCTCCAAAGAAAATTTATAGTTTTTTGCGCACGACCCAAACGGAAACACCGACGGCAGCAAGCACCAACAGAACGATGATCACAATTCCAACGGGAAACTCCGTATCATCCGCAGGTACAGACGTTTCTGTCAAAGAAGCCATCGAAGAACTCTCGGCAGAAAAAGTTGAGACAATACTTTCCTCGGCAGAAGGCTCGGTCTGTTCACTGCTCTCTTCGACAGAAGACTCTTCCGGTTCACTGCTTTCCTCGGGCTTTTCCAAGCGCGGGATCACTTGATCGCCAAACCAAGCACCGCAATCAACGCAAAGAAATTCCTTCAAGCCTTCTTCGTCGTAGGTCGGTTCTTTGACCACTTTCCATCTAACTGGCCCATGCTGTTGGAAATCCCTCAATACAAATCCGCAATCCAAGCACTTTGTAAACCATGAGCAAGTGTCTTCCCGAACATCAAGGTTGGTATGCTTACATCCTTCAATGATCGGGTAACCATCCTGCTTGCGTGTTTCAAAAACCGAGTATCCGTCCTGCTTGCCCTCATACGTACAGCCGTCAAATATCATGCCGACATCCGTTTCGCCGTATGTATCGGGAACGAGAATACGATCTGCAACATCTTTCCAGATCGCTTCATAAGTAAACGAGTTCTGTTTCGACTCTATCAGAACAGGCGACTCGATATACAGCCTCTCCAACGATGTACAATCCCCGAACGCGTACACCTCTACGTTCTCCACCGACGCGGGAATGCGAAGCTCCGTCAACGCCGTGCATCCCAAAAACGCCGCCTGACCGATCGTTTTCAATCCCTCGGGAAGTGTCACCTTTTGCAGGCTTTCCCATCCCGCAAACACACTGCCGGACAAAGCCGTAACATCATCGGGAACAACGACCTCGGTCACAAGTTCACCGTTCAGGTACAGATTTTTTGCATAACGCACCGGCGACGCGCCTTCATCAAAATGCGGATGCTGGTGGAAAAACGTCTCAAATTCAATATGGCACCACGCGTCAAGGTCGGTAATATGTACCGCGTTCAGCGCGTCGCATCCCTCAAATGCACCCACTTCGATTTTGGTCACCGCGGCGGGAATATTGATGCTTTGCAACGAGGTACATTCAAAAAACGAGGCATATCCGATATCTG
>JAFQII010000225.1 GCA_017397605.1 Clostridia bacterium | reverse complement strand
CTCCATAACAGAATCCATCGGAGGTAGTTCATATGCGCGGAACACTCATTGTCAACCATGCGCTCGGCGGCGAAAAATACCGTGAGCAGACGCTTTTATATACCGATGCGGCAAAAAAACGCGGCATTTCGCTGCAAGTTGCAACCAATGCGGAAGTATGTCCTGCTAACAGTGATTTTGTCCTGTTTTTGGACAAGGATGTTTTGCTTGCAAAATCCTTGGAGCAAGATGGCTTGCGTGTATTCAACTCCGCGTATTCAATCGCTCTTTGCGATGATAAGGCGTTGACCTATCTCGCTCTTAGAAAAAGCGGAATTGCACTGCCCGAAACGTTGATTGTGCCGATGACCTTTTTCAAAACCGATTGGAATGACAATCCGTTTGTCTTGCGCGCCGCCGAAATACTCGGTTTTCCGATGGTTGTCAAAGAAGCGTGCGGATCGTTCGGCTGGCAGGTGTGGCTGGTACATGACAAAGAGGAATTGGTTGCACAGCTGAATGCATGCTCGCCAAAGCGTGTTGTGTTGCAAAAATATATTGCAAGCTCCCACGGCAGGGATATCCGCATCAATGTTGTCGGGGGCAGGGCAGTAGCATGCATGTACCGCTATTCCGATACCGATTTCCGCGCCAATATTTCCGCAGGCGGAAATATGAAGCCGTATGCGCCCACCGACAGTCAAACCGCACTTGCGATCAAGGCATGTGAAGTTTTGGGACTGGATTTCGGCGGTGTAGATTTGTTGTTTGACGAGCATGACGAGCCGATTCTCTGTGAGGTCAACTCCAATGCACATATCAAAAATATTCTCGATTGCACAGGCGTTAATGTAGCGGACGCGATTCTGGAACATATTTGTGCGGAGGTCGCAAAAGCATGACGGGATGGCTAATCTACTCCCGTGAGGGCGCTAAGCGCAACGGGGCGTTTATCGAATTTTGGAAAAATGCTGCGTCGGAACACGGTGTTTCGATCAGGCTGATGTATACGGATGATCCGTTGCCGACGGAGAACCCCGATTTTGCGGTCGTGCGTGACATGAATCCCGCCTACAGCAAAATGCTGGAAGATCGCGGTATCCGCGTGTTCAATCCTTCTTCCGTCAGCGAAATATGCAACGACAAATGGAACACCTACTGCCTGGCGGAAAAGCTCGGCGTTCCGTATCCGACAACAGAATATATATCCGATCCGTCGCACATGAAGGCGCATCCGTATCCGTACGTACTCAAATCCTGCACGGGACACGGCGGGACGCAGGTATTTATGGTACGCAATGACGGGGAAGCGCGGGTGGCATCCGCTTCGCTCGCGGGCATTCCGTCCGTGCTGCAAACGCCCGTCTCGGATCTCGGCAAGGATCTGCGGATCTATGTCCTCGGCAAAAAAGTGATCGCCTCGATGCTCCGCATCTCCAAAACGGATTTCAGGAGCAATTTCTGTCTCGGCGGAAGCGCGATTCCGTATCAATTGACCGCGCATGAGCAATCGATCGTCGATTCGTTTTCGGACGCATTGCCGTTTTGTCTTGTGGGAATCGATCTGATCTTTGATCATGGCAAGGCGGTATTTAACGAGATCGAGGACGTCGTCGGCTGCCGCATGCTGTACGGCTTGACGGACGTCAAGCCTGTGGAACTGTACCTTTCGTACATTCTTGACCGACTGAACTGACAAAAGATGCTTTGATTGGGAACGCATTTTTTGTCAAAATAGGTATTGCCAGAGCTGCAAAAATGTGGTAGAATACATTGAATATGATGTAACAAAGCAGAACGGAGAAATGTTTTGGTTAGAACAGATTTAAGAAATATTGCGATCATCGCACACGTTGACCACGGCAAAACGACGTTGGTTGACGAAATGCTCAAGCAGGGCGGCATCTTCCGCGAGAATCAGGTGACGGAAGACCGCGTTATGGACTCCAACGCATTGGAGCGTGAGCGCGGCATCACCATTCTGGCAAAAAATACCTCTATCCACTACGGAGATGTCAAGATCAACGTTGTAGATACCCCCGGACATGCCGATTTCGGCGGCGAGGTTGAACGTATCCTCAAGATGGTCAACGGCGTTATTTTGCTGGTTGATGCGGCGGAAGGACCTATGCCGCAGACGCGTTTTGTATTGCAAAAGGCGCTGGAGCTTGACCACCGTGTGATCGTCGTGGTCAACAAGATCGACAAGCCCGACGCACGTCTGGACGAGGTTCCCGATGAGGTTCTGGAGCTTTTGATTGACCTTGATGCCAATGACGAACAGCTCGAAAGCCCCGTTTTGTTCTGCTCCGGCAGAGACGGCACGGCATCGCTTTCTCCGTACGAACGCGGCACGGATCTTCAGCCCTTGTTCCAGACCATTCTGGATTACATTCCCGCTCCCGAGGGTGAACCCGAAGAAGAGCTGCAGCTTTTGGTTTCTTCGATCGACTACAACGAGTATGTCGGCAGAATCGGCATCGGCAGAGTTGAGCGCGGTACGGTCAAGGTCAATCAGGAAGTCTGCATGACGAACTTTCACTCCAACGAATCACCCAAAAAGACGCGTATCGTCAGCCTTTATCAGATCGACGGTCTCAACCGTGTTCCCGTAGAGAGTGCATCCGTCGGTGATATCGTGTGCTTCTCCGGCGCAGAGTCCATTACGATCGGTGATACCGTTACCTCCGTCAACTGTCCCGAACCGCTTGAGTTTGTCAAGGTCAGTGAGCCGACGATGGAAATGACGTTCTCCGTCAACGATT
>JAFQII010000224.1 GCA_017397605.1 Clostridia bacterium | reverse complement strand
GGCAAAGCAATCTGTCTCAGCCCGCGGTTTTCCGCAAGGGAACGCCGCCGACGGATTTTGAAGATATGCTTTCGCGCTATAAGCAAAACAGCGAGGATAGGCTCGGCAATCTGTGCAAAACGCACGCTTGCCGCAAACGAAAAAACAGAATATAACAAACGGGTGTTGATTCACCCGTTTTTTCAAGAGAAAATATATGAGAACGATTCAGATACATGAGATCACCGCCGCCGTGCGAGATCTTTTTATTCATGCCAACTACGTGTTGCCCTGCGATGTTGAGCAGGCGCTTCAAAGTGCCGGACAAAACGAAACCGATCCGACGGCAGGCACGATGCTGGGCATCATTTGCGACAATGCGCTTGCCGCGAGGAACGGCGTTCCGATCTGTCAGGATACGGGGATGGCAGTCGTGTTTGCCGAAATCGGGCAGGATGTACATCTTGAGGGAGGCTTGTTTGCCGACGCCGTCAATGAGGGCGTCCGCATGGCTTACCGCGACGGCTATCTACGCAAATCGGTCGTTTCCGATCCGTTGATTCGCGTCAATGCAGGAGATAATACGCCTGCGGTGCTGTACACCGAGCTTGTCGAAGGGGACAAGATCACGCTTCACGCACTTCCAAAAGGCTTTGGCAGTGAAAATATGAGCAGACAGATCATGCTCAATCCGACGGCAAGCACAGAGGATATCGTCGCTTTTGTTGCCGAAACCGTCCGTGTTGCAGGCGGCAATCCTTGTCCGCCGCTGGTCATCGGTGTCGGCATCGGCGGAACGTTTGACTACTCCGCGGTGCTTGCAAAAAAAGCGCTTTTGCGCGAGATCGGAGCACATCATCCGACGCATGCCGATTTGGAGCAGGCGATTCTTGCCGCCGTCAATCAAACGGGTGTCGGTGTGCAGGGGCTCGGCAAGGGCGTGACCGCACTTTGGGTATCGGTCGAAACCTACGCGACGCACATTGCGGGACTCCCCGTGGCGGTCAATATTTCTTGCCATGCGACCAGACACGCGTCGGCTGTGATTTGACAACCAAAATAGATTTTCTTTGGAGATGCATAAGAACCTTTCTTCAAAAAAGAAAGGTTCTTATACAGAGTTTGAGGCAAAGCCTCAAAAAGAAAGGACACAAAACATGATCAAACTGGTAGCAACCTGCCTGTTCGGATTGGAAAAGGTGCTCGGCGAGGAGATTGACGCGCTGGGTTACCGCCGTATCAACACCATTGACGGCAGAGTGGTTTTTGAAGCTCCCGAGCGCGCGGTCGCAACGTGTAATATCCGTTTGCGCTATGCGGAACGTGTGCTGATTTTGCTCGGCGAGTTCCGGGCAGATACATTTGAGGATCTGTTTCAGGGCACAAAGGCGATTCCGTGGGAGGATTGGATCGGCAGAGAAGGCGCGTTTCCCGTCAAAGGGCATTCCGTGCGTTCTGCGCTGTATTCCATTCCCGATTGTCAAAAAATCATCAAAAAAGCAATCGTGGACCGATTGGCGTCGGTGTATCACATCGCAAGACTTCCCGAGACGGGAACGCTGTATCAGATCGAGTTTTTTATCCTCAAGGATGTTGCACACATTATGATCGATACGACGGGCGTAACACTGCATAAACGCGGCTACCGTCCGCAGGCAAACGCCGCGCCGCTACGTGAGACGCTTGCGGCTGCTATGGTCAAAATGGCACGTCCGCGTGAGAACGTTTTGCTTTGCGACCCGCTGTGCGGTTCGGGTACGATTGCGATTGAGGCGGCATTACTTACAGGCAATATCGCACCCGGTATCCGCAGGAGCTTTTCCGCGGAGCGCTTTGCGTTGCTTTCGCCGTCTGTCTGGCGCGAGGAACGCGAGAAAGCAAACAGCGAGGTCATCTCTCCGATTTGCAAGATCTATGCGTCCGATATCGATCCCGCGTGCGTCGAGATCGCAAGAGAAAATGCACGCCGTGCAGGTGTTTTGGACCGTATCGATTTTAAAGTTGCCGACGTCAGATCGTTCAAATCCCCCGAAAAAGATGCCCGCGGAACGATCGTCACCAATCCGCCGTACGGAGAGCGCTTGGGCGATTTGCGCGAGGCAAGAGAGCTCGCCGCAAAAATGGGTGTCACGTTCCGTAGGGAAGTACCCTCGTGGCAGCTGTATATCATTTCGTCCGACGAGCAGTACGAGCAATATTTCGGCAGACGCGCTGACAAAACGCGCAGGCTGTACAACGGCATGATTCGTTGTGGCTTCTATCAGTTCTTCAAACAAAAATAATTGGCACAACGCTTTTTCAAGTGCTAACCCAAAAACCGATGGTTTTGTGGAAAAGTTTTGGTTGCGAGGTCGGATGATTTAGCACTATGGCACCGAGAGTGCCAGCAATTTACAATTTGTTCACATTTTAACCGTTTGTATTTCAAAAAACTGGGATACAATAGGGCATGCAAAAGGGAAGAGGATTTCTTTTCGGTTGCATTTACATCGTTTATATTTGATTTGATTATTTTCGGAGGTTTTATTTTATGAAACTCAAACCACTTGCAGACCGCGTCGTCATCAAGATGCTCGAGGCGGAGGAAACCACCAAAGGCGGCATCATTCTGACCGGTGCGGCAAAAGAGAAACCGCAGGTTGCCCAAGTGCTGGAAGTCGGCCCCGGCGGCAACGTCGACGGCAAAGAAGTCACCATGCTCGTCAAAGCAGGCGACAAGGTTATTTGCAGCAAATATTCGGGCACGGAGATCAAGATTGACGGCGAGGAACTCATCGTTGTCCGTCAAAATGATATCCTTGCAATCGTAGAGTAATTTTTGGAGGCGAACTATCATGGCAAAAGAAATCAGACATGGCAACGAAGCGCGCGAAGCGTTGATGCGCGGCGTTGACAAACTCGCAAATACCGTCAAGATCACCCTCGGCCCCAAGGGCAGAAACGTGGTTCTTGACAAAAAATTCGGTTCTCCGCTGATCACCAACGACGGCGTCACCATCGCCAAGGAGATCGAGCTGGACGACGCATTTGAAAACATGGGTGCCGCTCTCGTCCGCGAGGTTGCAAGCAAGACCAACGACGCGGCAGGCGACGGAACGACCACCGCAACCTTGCTCGCGCAGGCATTTGTCCGCGAAGGCATGAAGAACGTTGCCGCAGGCGCAAACCCCATGGTAATCAAAAAGGGTATTTCCAAGGCTGTTGAGGTTGCTGTCGAGTCTCTCGTTGCTTCCTCCAAGCCCGTCAGCGGTTCTGCTGATATTGCACGCGTCGGTACTGTTTCCGCCGCAGACGAAAACATCGGCAAGCTGATTGCGGACGCGATGGAAAAGGTCACCGCAGACGGTGTCATCACGGTTGAAGAATCCAAAACCGCAGAGACCTATTGCG
>JAFQII010000223.1 GCA_017397605.1 Clostridia bacterium | reverse complement strand
GGACATATATGAACTACCTTGTAGGCACGCTCGTGCTGGACTCCAAGACGGGACAGCGCGTGCGCATCACGTTTTCGGACGGCAAGCAGATCGAGGCGGTATACGACGACACGTTTGGATATAACCACTCGTTCTACACGGACGAGGGGAGAGAAATCCGCCTGTCCAACCATTTTATGCATTTAAAAGGCATCAAAATCGAACAAATTTAAAAAAACGGCAAGGACTTTTCCTTTTTCGGGTGTATATAGAGATGAAGTCGAAAAACGAGTGAAAGGAGGCGTGTCACATGGAAGACGGTGCGGGCAGTTACCGCCGTTTTTTGGATGGCGACGAGAGCGCGTTTGAGGAGCTGATCGAGTTGTATTTCGGCCCCCTCACGCTGTTTGCCAACCGTTATACGCAAAATATCCACGATGCGGAGGACATTGCAATGGACACGCTGACGGAGCTTTTGATTCACCGCCGCAGATACCGTTTCGGCACGTCTCTGCGTGCGTATCTGTTTGCGATCGCACGCAATAAATCGCTCAATTTTTTGCGTCACCGCGACAAGTTCCGCTGTATATCTGCGGACGATGCCGAGGCAGACCTTGCCGATCGGCGTTCACTCGAGGATGAGCTGATTGCGGACGAGCGGAAGCGTGCGCTGAATGATGCGCTGGCATCGCTTTCGGAGGATATGCGTACAGCGGTGCATCTGGTTTACTTTGAGGATATGACCTACCACGATGCGGCTAAGGTTATGAAAAAGACTGAAAAGCAAATCGATAATCTGCTTTACCGCGCCAAAAACGCATTGCGTGTCAAGCTGGAGAAGGGAGGGTTTGTACTTTGAGAAGAACCAATGAGCAGGCGCGCGAGGAGATCACGAGACGTTACCGTGCGCATCTGCAAGCGAGGGCGAGATTCCGCAGACAGCTGTTTGTGTCTTGCTTTGCGTTTGTGATTTGTATCGGTGCGGTGCTGGCGTTTGGCATGTTGCCTGCAGACCGCGAGAAACCGCCCGTTGTATCCGATTCGCCGTCGGAAGACGGTTCCGCCTTGCAGGAAAGCTCGGCATGGCATTCCGATGAAGAATCGCAAAGCAGCACCGCATCGAGCGAGCCCGAAGTGCTAAAGCCCGAAGCGGACGATTCGGATGAGGAAGGACCGGAGACATGGGATCCCAATTCGTTTGACGAACCCGCAGAAGGGCCTACCGAGGATTTCTCCGAAGACTTCTCCGAAGAATCAAGTGAAGTATCCTATGACGAAGACGATTTGATGGCAGGCATTACAAGATTTCCGTATATTGAGGAAGAAAAATCCCCTTCGCTTTTGGAGGACAGGATCGAGTTTGCGTTTGACTTGCTTCGCGCAAGCCTTGACCAAAAAGGGGAGTCGGGCGTGCTGGTTTCTCCGCTGTCGGCGGATCTTGTGCTGGGAATGATTGCGTGCGGCGCGGCGGGAGATACCCTTGCCGAGATCGAAAACGCAGTGATCGGCGGAGAAGCAATCGATGTTCTCAACCGCTATCACTATACCTATATGGAGGACAATCGTTTTCTTGCACAATATATGGACAGCAGAGTTCCAAAGATATCTGCCGCGATGTGGTTTGACCGATCGGATGAGGTATCCGAGACGTACCTGCAAAAAATGCTGTCGTATTACGATGCATCCGCATACAAGGCGGATTTTGAGGATCGGCTCGTGCAGGAGATCAACGGTTGGGTAAGCGAGCATACGGACGGCAAGATCAGCAGGCTGTACGATTCGCTTTCGCCCGATACAAAGGCGGTGTTTGTCAATACCGTGCTGCTTGATATTTTGTGGGATACCGAGCCCGTACTGCAGGACGGTGTGTTTACCGCCGCAAACGGAGACAAGCGTGACGTTACACTGCTTTGCTCCGAAAACGATCGATATATCGAAGATGCGAGCGTCGTCGGGATTCAGCGTTATTTGGACCGGTACAGTCTGATTGTGTTGATGCCCAAGGAGGGCATTGACGTATACGAGTATGCCGCGTCGCTGGACAAAGAGGATTTTTTGATGCTCTTGTTTTCCGCGCAGGAGCATGTGACGGGATGCATTCCGCAGTTTGCTTTTCGGCAAAATCTGGATCTGGCGGGCGTGTTGCCGAAGCTTGGAATTGCTTCTGCGTTTGACCGTAACAGTGCCGCATTTGAAATCCTGCAGGAAGGCGGGCTGTGTCTGAACCAAATCCTGCAAGAAAGTGTGTTCGAGCTGACGCAAGAAGGATTGCATGCCGCGGGCGTTGCCGCGCCAATGGCTGAATCCGAAACAGTGGTGATCGACCGCCCGTTTGTGTATCTGATCCTTGATCGGGATGTTATGCCGATCTTCATGGGCGTGCTGACCGATATTCCGCAATAAACGAACAAGGGAGGATTTGATAATGAAAAAAACACTTTGCATGCTTTTGACCGCTGTGCTTGTATGCTTGCTTTGCACTGCATCGGCGCTTGCAGAGACGGAGCTGACCGATGAGGAGCTGTATGCCGAGATTGATCGGGAATTACATCTTGACCGCGAGCGCGGGGAACTGTGCTTTTCTATCGCGGATGATGCGCATATTGACGAGCTCAAGCAAGCGTTGATCGACATGGGGCTTCCGTCCGAATTTGACAACCCCTATCTGTACACGGGACTGTTTGAGGACCGGCCTGACCATTGGTATTACGGATTGTACACCGTTACGGTTCCCGAGGAGATCATCCGCGAGGTGTATTTCCAAATGGAGCATTGTGACGTGATCAAAAACACATTCCCAAATCATATTGCGTATCTTGATTGGATACCGCCCGAGGTCGGAGATGCTAACGGCGACTACACGTTTGATGCCTTGGACTATATGTTTGCAAAACGTGCCATTCTCGGTTCGCTGGGGAATCGCGGCTACGACGAGGACCTGATTGACGTCAATTACGACGGGGATATGGATATGGTCGACTACATGTTGATCAAGCGCGCCGTTCTCGGCACAGCAAAACTGCCTGCAAGACCTGCGCTTGCGGATATGACCGATAAACAGTTTGCGCATTGGCTGGACGAGATTGTTCCTTGCGCTGCGCCAAATTACGAAATGACGATCTGTTTCCGTCAGGGCGTAACCGAATCGCAAGCGCTGGAAATGCTTGGGACGGAGTGCGAGGTCTTGCTTTGCAGCACCGATTACTATCCTGCGTACGCGATGTGGATGGTCGTCAAATTATCGGAAGAAACCTACCGCACCACCTTGACAAACGTTGTCTTTTCCGATTTGGTCGATGCGTGGGGCACGGGAAGAAACGTGAGCATTACATACTGAAAAAAGAGGCTGAGTCGACGACTCAGCCTTGTTTTGTAATGCAAAGAATTATTCCTCGTCGTCGGTGTCTTCCAGGGAAATCGCATCTTCCTCGGGAGATTCGACCACACGTGTTTTCTCAAAAGGGAATTCCGCTGTTTTGGCGGCGGGCTGTTCTTGGGAAGGGGTTTCCGAAACAGGAGCGACGTTCTCTGCGGGGACAGCTTCTTCCTGCACTGCGGGCGTAAAGGCCGGGGCATCTGCGGTGTGCTTGTCGTCGCTCTTCTTGCCCTGCGCGGAATAGTGCTCCCAAGAGATCGCGCCCTTGATCATGCGGGAGAACAGGTTTTTGAGCTCGCTGATCTGTACAAAGACGTCGCGCTGTGCGATTGCAATGATCGGAAGTCCCAAGTCAACGTTTGCGCGCGCATCCTTGAGCGCACTGCCGTCGAGCGTTGCGAGATAGGCATCGTTGTCTGCCAGCGAGAGACCGAGCATGGGCGATTTGGTGAGACCAAATACTTTCATCGAGGTGACTCCCGTCCACTCCACATAGACGCCGTCCTTGCCGCCCAGAAGACAGTTGGTAAACCCTTTGTTGGTAATGATCAGCGCATCCTTGGGCTTGAGACCGCGGTAAACAACCAAAGCGTACAGAATACCGCCGACGACCAGAACGAGCGAGCCGATAATGGGCAGCAGCAGAAGCGCCGAGCCCTCAAGCTCCAACAGAAACGGCAAGCCGATCAAAAAGATGCCGAGCAATACCGTCAATAACGAGCCGAAGCCGTACAGAAAGAAATAGGCTTCCTTTTTCTTGATGCGGATGTTATCGTTTTTCACCATGATGCAAAACTCCTTATGGTTTGGTATAATTAATCTTCGTAATCAGCCATGCGGCTGGGGGAATCGGCGTTGAACAGAACAAACTCCGAGTCGTTGACCTCAACGATGTCCTGCCCGTCTTTTTTGGTATAAGTGGACAGAAGCGCTCCGTCTTCCGTGCGGTAGAGCGTGAGCGTCAGGGCAAACTTGCCGTCGCCCGTCTGCACAGAGCGTCCGTCTTTTTCTTCCAGCGGAATCGATAGCCCCGTAAAGCAAATCCGTGCGTACGCAAAACGCCCGATCTCGTCCTCGTCCATGACGACGGCGGGGAATTCGTTGCCGTCCTGATCCTTGAGGACGTACGACACCGAGCCCGATCCGACCAGCGTTTTGTTGTACTGGATGCCGAGGGACAGCTCGCCCGTTTCGGGGGCGTAGTAGCAGTCACTGGAGGAGAGCGCAATGAGCTTGGTATTCTCTTTGTCGGTCATATAGTCCTGAATATAGATCTGGTGCACACGGTAGTCGTCCGTTTGGGCGGCGACCTGCTCGGTCGCGTCGGTAAACATCATCTCCTCAAATATCTTGGACTCACGGGTCGAAAACGCCGTGACAAGGATCAGAATCCAAACCAACGCAGACAGCCCGCAGACCGTCCATTTGAATATGTTTTTGATCAGACGAAAGGTCTTTGATTCTCTTTCGTCGCGCACTTCGTCATAATCGACGTCGGAAAAACTCATCATATTTAAACATTCACCTCGGGTGACATAATTTTTTACAAACAAACATTATTTTTACACTTTTCCACCGAGTTATCCACATTCGGCAGGGATTTTTTTACAAAAAGGCTTGATTTTTCAATCGGATGCCAAAAAGTTATCCACTTTATCCACCGAGTTATCCACAAAAACACATTTTTGTTATGTCAACCAATCGGTGGAAAAAGGGTCAAAACGTGCAAAAAACGGCAATTTCAGTTGTTGCCGAAGTACTTTCGGTCCAGACTGCGCAAGCGGACGGCGGTTGCCACGTGTTGCTTGCGGATCTGCTCGCTTTCCTCAAAATCGGCGATCGTGCGCGATACCTTGAGGAGTCTGTTGTATCCTCGTGCGGAAAGACCGAGCTTATCAAACGCCTGGCGGATGAGCACGCGTGCACCTTCATCAAGAACGCAGTATTTTTCGATGTGCTTGGCTTCCATCAACGCGTTTGCGGTCAGGGGCGCACCGCTGTGCAGACGCTCGCCGTCAAAGCGGGAGAGTGCAAAGGTACGCGCTTTTTCCACACGGGCGCGGATCTGCCCGCTCGTTTCGCAAGCGACTGCGGATTGCAGGTCGTCAAACTCCAAAGCACCCACTTCGATCTGAATATCGATGCGGTCCAGCACGGGACCCGAAACGCGGGACAGATACGCCTGCTTGCTCTTGGGAGAGCAGGTGCACGGCTTGGTGGGGTGACCGTAAAAGCCGCAAGGGCAGGGGTTCATCGCCGCGATCAGCATAAATGCGCTGGGGAATGTTGCCGTACCCGAAATACGCGAGATCGTGACCTTGCGGTCCTCGATCGGCTGACGCATGGCTTCGCGTGCTTTGGGCGCAAATTCGGGGAACTCGTCCAAAAACAGTACGCCGTTGTGCGCAAGCGAGATTTCACCCGGCTGAATATGCGTGCCGCCGCCTGCCAGTGCCGCTGAGGAAATGTTGTGATGCGGCGAGCGGAACGGGCGGTGCGTCAGCAGGGGCGTCAGCTCTGCGGAGAGTCCCGCAACGGAATAAATCTTGGAGCTTTCCACCGCTTCTTCGTATGTCATCGGCGGCAGAATGTACGGCAAGCGGGATGCGAGCATGCTTTTGCCCGAGCCGGGAGGGCCGATCAGCATGACGTTGTGCATGCCTGCGGCGGCGATCTCCAGTGCCTTTTTGGCGACCTCCTGCCCCTTGACCTCACTCATGTCGGGCGCGCCTTCAAAGCTGTTTGCAAGCAGCTTGTCGGCGCAGAACTCCATCGGCGGGATCGGGCGCGTTCCGCGAAAATGCTCCAGAATCTCGCGCGCGTCCAAAACAGGGTAGACCTTGAGGTTGGGCACGGCAGATGCCTCCGCGGCATTTTCGATCGGACAAAAGAATGCGTCAAATCCGGCGTTTGCCGCGGCGAACGCCATTGGCAATACGCCCGAAACGGGGCGCAGGGTACCCGAAAGCGACAGTTCGCCCACAAACACCGCTTTGGAGAAATCCTCCTTGCGCAATTCCTCGGGGCGCAGCATGGACATCAGAATCGGCAGATCGTAGACCGTACCCTCCTTGCGGATATCCGCAGGAGCGAGGTTGACGGTGATCCTGCCCGATTTGAGCGCCAGCCCGAGGTTGCGTCCCGCGGCACGGACACGCGCGGCGGATTCCTTGACGGCAGTGTCGGGCAGGCCGATGATCTCCAGATGATACTCGGAGGAGGGAATCGCATTGGCTTCGACGGTGACGATCTGTCCCTCGATCCCGCGTACGGCGGCTGAGTAGAATGTATGCACCATATAAAGAAACGATCCTTCCTTTCCAAAAAGAGTATACGCAAACATCATATCACAAAACAAGCGGTATTTCAATAACAAATTGTAAAACAAATCCATTTTTCTTTCATATTCTTACATGTGCACAAAAATTCCCATGCAAAAAAGCGAAAAAAATACAAAAAAATTGAAGAATGCTCTTTACAGAAGCGAAAAAAAGTGGTATGATAATATGAACATATAAACAGGAGGCTATATACACATGGCATTTTTGCAAAGAAAAAAAGTTTCCATGGATGGTAACACCGCGGCGGCGCATGTATCGTATGCGTTTACCGAGGTTGCTGCCATCTACCCGATCACCCCTTCCAGCCCGATGGCAGAGGTAACCGACACTTGGTCTGCAACGGACAAGAACATCTTTGGCGAGCCCGCAAGAAACATCTTCGGCGACCGCGTAATGATGACCGAGATGCAGTCTGAGGCCGGCGCGGCAGGTGCAGTGCACGGTTCTCTCGCAGCAGGTGCTCTGACGACCACCTACACCGCATCGCAGGGTCTTCTTTTGATGATCCCCAATATGTATAAGATCGCCGGTGAGCTTCTTCCCGGTGTCATCCACGTTTCCGCAAGATGCGTTGCTTCTCAAGCACTCAACATCTTCGGTGACCACTCCGACGTATATGCATGCCGTCAGACGGGTTATGCAATGATGGCAGAGACCAACCAGCAGGAGATCATGGACCTCGGCGCGGTTGCTCATCTCGCATCCATCAAGGGCAGAGTTCCGTTCCTGAGCTTCTTCGACGGCTTCCGTACCTCCCACGAGGTTCAGAAGATCGAGGCTTGGGATTATGCAGACCTCAAGGAAATGGTCGACATGGACGCAGTCAACGCGTTCCGTGCAAGAGCGATCAACCCCGAGCACCCCGTGCTCCGCGGTTCTGCAGAAAACGGCGATATCTTCTTCCAGCACAGAGAAGCTTGCAACTCCTACTATGATGCAATTCCCGGCATCGTTGAGGAATATATGGGCAAGGTCAATGCCAAGCTCGGCACCGACTATAAGCTGTTCAACAACTACGGTGCGCCGGACGCAGATCGCGTGATCGTTGCGATGGGTTCCGTCTGCGACGTGACCGAAGAGGTTATCGATTACCTCAACGCAAAGGGCGAAAAAGTCGGTCTGGTCAAAGTCAGACTGTACCGTCCCTTCGTTGCTGAAAAGCTTTCCGAGGCAATCCCCGCATCCGTCAAGAAGGTTGCTGTTCTCGACCGTACCAAAGAGCCCGGCTCTCTCGGCGAACCGCTTTACCTGGACGTTGTTGCAGCGCTCAACCGTACCGGCAGAACCGACATCAAGGTTGTCGGCGGCAGATACGGTCTCGGCTCCAAGGATACCACTCCCGCATCCGTTTGCGCAGTTTATGAGAACCTCGCAAAGGACGAGCCCAAGGGCAACTTCACCATCGGCATCGTCGACGACGTTACCGGTCTGTCTCTTCCCGAGACGCTCACCGAGGACACCGCTCCCGCAGGCACCATCGCTTGCAAGTTCTGGGGTCTCGGCGGCGACGGTACTGTCGGTGCAAACAAAAACTCCATCAAGATCATCGGTGACCACACCGACAAATTTATTCAGGCATACTTCCAGTACGACTCCAAGAAGACCGGCGGCGTGACCATCTCCCACCTGAGATTCGGCGACAAGCAGATCAAGAGCCCGTACTACATCACCAAGGCAGACTTCGTTGCTTGCCACAACTCTTCCTATATTCTTAAGGGCTACCGTATCGTTCAGGACGTAAAACCCGGCGGTACGTTCCTGCTGGACTGCCGTTGGACCGCAGAAGAGCTCGATGCCAACCTGCCTGCTGACGTTAAGTCCTACATCGCTAACAACAACATCCGCTTCTACATCATCGATGCTACCTCCATCGCTGCAAAGCAGATCGGCAATGCAAAGGTTAAGAACACTGTCCTGCAGTCTGCATTCTTCTCTCTTGCAAACATTCTGCCCAAGGATGAGGCGATTGAGTACATCAAGAAGATGGCATACAAGTCCTACATCAAAAAAGGACAGGCTATGGTTGACCTCAACTATGCCGCTATCGACGCAGGCGCAGATGCCGCTGTCGAAGTCAACGTTCCCGCAAGCTGGAAAGAACTTTGCGCAGACAAGAAGGAAGAAGCTGCAACCGGTACCCGCAAGGATCTGGTCGACTTCGTCAACAACGTGGTTCTTCCCGTTGACCGTATGGACGGCGACACGCTTCCTGTTTCTACCTTCCTGCCCTATGCAGACGGTACGTTCCCGCAGGGTTCTGCAGCATACGAGAAGCGCGGCGTAGCAGTCAACGCTCCCGTATGGAATCCCGCTAACTGTATCCAGTGTAACAACTGTACCTTCGTTTGCCCCCATGCTGCAATCCGTTCCTACGCGATGACCGAGGAAGAGGCAGCAAAGGCACCCGAGGCTACCAAGTTTGCAGAAAAGCCTGTTCTCAAGACCAACTACCGCTTTGCAATCGCAATCAGCCCGCTTGACTGTATGGGTTGTACCCTCTGCGTCAAGGATTGCCCCGTTACCGCAAAGGCACTCAAGGACGCACAGGCAGTTGCGGCAGCAGAGTATCCGGACGATCCCAAGGCGGCAGCAAAGAAGGC
>JAFQII010000222.1 GCA_017397605.1 Clostridia bacterium | reverse complement strand
GGGCGCGACGACGGCATAAGGAGATTGTTGGGGCATTGCCCCAAACCCCACCAAAGCCCCTTTTTAAAAAAAGGGGCTTTGGATTCCCCAAAAACTTTTATTTCTGAGAACTGATGTTTTCGGAGAAGAAAAAGCAGTTTGAAGTGTGGATGCCTCAAACTGCTTTTTGTGTTTTATTTCTTTTTACCGTAAAAAAGTACGACAAGGACAGCCGCCAGAACGGCGATGCCTGCGATGATATAGACGACAAGGTTCCACGGAAAAGGCTCGGACTCGGGCTCGGTCGTTGAAGATGCGTCAAGAGAGGTCTGCGGCTCTTCGATACCCACGTTGACCGTAAGCGTATACTCGACGGGTTCGTTGTGGCTATCGGTCACGGAAAGGACAATTTTGGTTTGTCCGACAAAGCCCTCATCGGGCAGGAAGATCACGTATTTTTTGGTCGCGGCAAGCTGTGCTCTGCCGTTTTCGCAGGAGATCACCTCCGCTTTGATATCACCGCCGAAGGAGTCAAGATCGGTCAGGTTGAGCTCCAACGTCGTTTTTTCGTCTGCGGGAATGTAATATGCTTCGGGTATATCCAAAACGGGCGGTTCATTCTCGTAAGTGCATTTGATAAACTGATATGTGATGTCGTACAGACGGCGCAAACGAATGCCTGCGGGAGTCTTTGCATCCGCTTTGCAGAACTGATAGATCGTACCCGGACCCGCACTCTGATAGAAGGTGTGCAGAGCGTCCATATACCCCGTTTTTGCGCCTACATAAAGATAGCGCTCATAGTTATAAATCGCTTCGTCAAGCGTCTCGGCATTCGAAAAGAAGCCGGGCTCGTTGGTTTCGATCTCGACACCGAGGTTGTACGCGCCAATCGTCTCGGCAAACTCCCAAAGCATCTCCGTATCAAAATAGTCGCGGTCGCTCGTAAATGCAACGTTCGGTTGCATGACCGCACCGTCAAACCCAAGCTCTTCCCAATGGTCAAAGCCCGTAGAAAGATAAAACGGATCGTACAGGACGTATTTGCCCGCTTCTTCCAGCGCATTCGTTGCGGACTTGACAAACTCCGCTTCGTGATCGGACCAGGTGTAGTTGACCTCCTCGGAGTACCAGTAGTAGCCGACAAACTCGAGGTGGGAGAAGCTTGCATCCGCAAAGCGTTTGGTAAGGTACTCGTTGTACCATTTGACGATTTCGGTACGTTCCTCTGCAGTGCGGCTGTATTCCTGCTTGCCGTCGCCGTCCAAATCGCCAAACGCCTTGGTGTTTGCGGCAACGTACGGCATAGTCAGCAGCACGGGAAATTTTCCTTCGATGCCGAGCGTTTCGTAGGTTTGCCTGACAGCTTGATTGAGCGCATCCAGATCGTAGTCGCTTTGAAACAGAAAATCGGTGTAATAAACCCAGTCGGACTGAACTGCCGAAGGGTATTTTGAGGTTTTGACCAGTGTGCCGCCCGATGGATATGTCCAGTCGGTAGAGACGCAGGGCACAAACGCAACGGCATCAAACATCGTGTCTTTGATTTCACCGTCTGCACTCAGATATGCGACGTAAGGCAACAGCTCCTCGACCGTATTGTTTGCACGGTCCTGCGAAGAAGGATAGTAGCCGTTGTAGATCTTGATGATATCGGAGATCTCTCCGAGCGACGTACAAAAAGCGGGTTCTTTTTTGGAATCGGGAGAAAAGGTCTTTTCGCCGCCCGACAGCGTTTTGCTGCCGTAGATCTCGATCTCGTCGCATTTTGCAAAGATGTCGACACAAAACTCCACGCGGACGTATTTGGTTTTGTAGGTTTCGGTAGAAATATTTGCTTCGTACACCTTACCTGCACCGTTGAGTGCAAAATCGGGAGCGGCTGTTCCTGCCGTAAACCAGTTTTCGCCGTCCTCGGACAACAACAGATTGACGTATCTCGGTGCGTAATATGCGCTTGTCGGCGCATGCAAAAAGCTTGCCGACATGCCGCAAACCGCAACGGGCTCATCAAACGCAAACGTTACATAGCGAGAGCGGGAGCGGAACATATCGTACCACGCGCTGTCATTGGCGGAGCCGCCCGAACGCACGCCGTCCGTCAGCTTGCCCGCGATGGTCTTGCCGTCCTCGGTATCAAACTGTCCGCCGCCGTAATTGGAGTAAGAATGGTTGGTCGGCACGCTGTTTGTGATCGTATACGCCATGCCCTGCACAAGATTTTCGTTCTCGGCAGAGGTCTGCACGGCAAACGGAATACAAAGTGCAAGCAAAACGATGCAGACGAGAATCCTCTTTTTCATATTTATGTTTCCTTTCGCGGAGCTTTTGCTTTATTATAGTACACCCGACGTCAAAAAGCAAGTTTTTTGTGAAGAAACACCCGCTTATTTTTTTCATATACTGACAGCACGAGGTGATCCCTATGTATGAACACAAAACCATTGCGTTTCGGATGCCATGCGGAATGCCCGCGGCATCGGTTGCGATTTTGAGAGACGGCGGGTTTGCCGCCGTAGACGGAAGAACCTGCGAAGCCGCGATATTCTCTCCAAGCGGTGCTTTGCAGGAAACGGTCTGCACGACACGCGCGTACCGTGCACTGCGCCTGAGCAAAGATCCTCCCACAGAAGGGCTCTTTTTTGCCCTCGGGAGCTGTTGTATCGGCACACCCGCCCGCGTCTATCTGTTGAACTGCCGTTTTGAGGAGATCGGCAGCTTTGATCTTGTCACAGACGGGCACGCCTGCTGTGCCGACACCGCGGAATTGACGGACATCACACCCGTCGGGCATACGGTGCGCGCAACGTACCGTCACAGCATCCGCGCTCACGGATTTGACGGCTTGCAGACCGAGATCATTCTTCCGACAGACCGCTCCCGCTTCTTACTGCGCTATGCCGTTTCGGGGACAGCGCAGGCACTCGCGTTTTGCAAAAACGGCATGACGTTTCTCAACGTGTCGGAAATCGGAGCAGTCTATCTCGGCACTTCCCCCGACGGCTTGACGGTGCGTGATCTGGTTCCGCACGGGCTCGGCGATATCTACGGCTTGTTTGGCTATCGGTATCTGTACAACTACCTGATGCCCATCTATCAAAACGGTGCGTTCTGCCTGCCGTCCGACGGCGGTGTCAGCACGGTTTTGCAAAGTATTTTTGCGCACAGGCAAGCATAAAAAGGTACAAATCTCTTGCAAAACAAGCCGCTTTGTGGTAAACTGGAAAAAAGAACCAAAAGGAGTGTTATCCCGATGTACACGAAGATCGGTGCGGACATTTTGCAAAAGCTGCTCCCCCGCGCGGAGGATTCCCACAAGGGATCGTTCGGCACGCTTTGCATGCTGTGCGGTTGCGAAGACATGCCCGGTGCGGCGTTTCTTGCCGCGAGCGGTGCGTTGCGCAGCGGCGTCGGTCTGCTCAAAATCGCTTGCGACGGTGCGTTGCGTTCTGTGTTGCAAGCCAAGCTTGCCGAGCCGGTCTGGAGCACGCCCTCTTCCCTGCCCGATACGCGCGCAACCGCATTTTTGTGCGGATGCGGGTTGGGCAGAACGCGCGACGCGCTTTTGAAAACGCTGTTGCCCGACGTGCGTGTGCCCGCCGTGTACGACGCGGATTGCATAAATTTTTTTGCGATGCATAAGGATGTAATGAGCCGACTTGTCGGTGAATTTGTCCTGACTCCGCACGCCGTGGAGTTTTCCAGACTGACCGGGGCTTCTGTCCCGCAGAATGAAGCCGAACGCGTATCCCGCGCTCACGCATTTGCAAAAGAGCACGGATGCGTTGTGGTTCTCAAGGGGCACCGCACCGTTGTAGCGTCCCCCGACGGCAAGGTTGCCGTCAACACCAGCGGCAGTCATGCGCTTGCCAAGGGCGGAAGCGGCGACGTTCTGGCAGGTGTGATCGCATCTCTCCTGGCGCAAGGCCACACGGCGTTTGATGCCGCCTGCATCGGTGTCTACGCACACGGTCTGGCGGGCGAGCAGCTTGCATCCCGTTTTGGCGCGCGCGGTGTTTTGCCGAGCGACCTGCCCATGGAGATCGGACGGATTCTCGGC
>JAFQII010000221.1 GCA_017397605.1 Clostridia bacterium | reverse complement strand
GGCTTTGTTGGTGTAACGATGATTTTCATGCGGTTTTTGGACGCGAGCCTGCCGCCGATCTCCATGTTGTACTCCACGTCAAAGCAACCGCCGCGCTCGGAGAGCGAGTTTTGAAGCTTGGACGTGTGGATGCAGATCTGTACGGGGAAATAGCCCGTGTCGTAGATGCACGCGTGCATTTTGCCTTCTTCAAAAACCATGTGCGTGTTGATCGGGCCGACGCGGTTGACGGAGACTGCACCCGAATGCAACACGGTGACGGTCGTGACCGTGCCGTCCATGCCCGTCAGCTCGGGCTCTTCGTATTCGATTCTGACGCCGTCGCGCGAGAGGCGGCTTGTGCCGACCGCGCGGTAGCTGATCGTTTCGGGCTCGTTGTTTTCGACGTCAAAGCGGTAGTTGGTGATCTCGATGGTTACGTTTGTCATAATGATGTATCCTAATAGGTTTCGATATCGATTTTGGAGACAGCCGCACCGAGCGGTCTGCCGAGAAAACGGCTTGCGTTTTCCGCAAAGGAGACGGGGTCGTCGGAGGTGAAGAACGCGTCTGTTCCGCTGCCTTGCGCAAAGCCCTGCGAGCGCGCAAGCTCTGCCATCGCGCGTGCGGATTCCGCGCCTGCCGAAACGAGCACCGGCGCAGGCAAAACGTCTGCAATGATGTCCGACAGCAAGGGAAAGTGCGTGCATCCCAGAATCACCGCGTCGGCGCAAAAATCTGTGTAGGGGCGCAGATATTTTTCTGCGATCGCCGTGGCGGCAATATCGCCCTTTTCGGTGTGTCCGTTTTCCGCAAGCGGGACAAACAGCGGGCAGGCGACGGACGCGACCCTGACCGAACGGTCAAGTGCGCGAATGGCTTTTTCGTAAGCGCCCGAGCTGACCGTTGCGGCGGTGCCGAGCACGAGGATTCTGCCGTTTTTTGCGGATGCGATGCGGACGGCGGCTTCTGCCGCGGGAGAGACGACGCCGACAAACGGCACGTCAAAACGTTCCTGCAACAGTTCAAGCGCGTTGGAAGAGACTGTTCCGCACGCGACCAGTACGGCACGCACGTCGCGCGACAGCAAAAAACGGGTGTCCTGCAGGGCATAGCGGCAGATGACCTCGCGCGATTTGGTTCCGTACGGAACGCGCGCGTTGTCGCCGAAATAGATGAGGTCCTCCTGCGGCAACAGCTCGCGCAATGCGCGGTAGCCCGTCAGACCGCCGAGTCCCGAGTCAAATACGCCGATATGTGACATAAGCACTCCTTATCACAACAGCATGGCAAGCACGGGAATCGTGACCATGCAGAGAATGTTTGAAAGCAAAATTGAGTCTGCCGCGGTGTTTTTGCCCTCGACTTCCGTGTCGGGCAGGTAGATCTCGGAGAAATTCTGCACCGCGGACGCGGTCGGACAGCAGCACAGCAAAAACAGCGTCGCTTTGAAATAATCGGGTACGGGGAAAAAGCTCACCGCAAAGAGCGAAAGCAGCGGCATGGCGACCAGCTTGCCTGCGCAAGCCAGCCACGCGTATTTGTCCGTGATGATGCGCCCAAAGGGCGTGGACGCCAAGCGCATGCCCAGCGCGATCATGCAAAGCGGCGTGGACATTCTTCCTGCCAGCTCAACCGTCGACGCGATCGCCGCCGGGAGCTTGATGCCCAACAAAAACAGCGGAAACGCAACGTAAAACGCCAGAATTGCGGGGTTGGTCAAAAGCGCCTTGAGCTTGATATGCTTACGCTCACCCGTCATGCGGTAGAGTCCGCACGTCCAGCCGAGCAGGTTCATCGACAGCGAAAAGATCGCCGACAGCGCAACGCCGCTTGCGCGCACGTCCTCGGGAAGCAGCGCCTGCAGCAGCGGAATGCCGATAAAGCCCACATTGCCCAATACGCACGCCACACTGCAAACGCGCCTGCGCGCTTCGCCTTTGTCGGGAATGAGTAAGATCGCCGCGATCAGCACCAGCGCTTCCACCGCGGTGCAAAAGACAAAGAACAAGCCCATCTCGCGCAAGAGCGATACCGAGCAGGTCGCGGTCTGAAACGCGTACAGCTGCAGGCACGGCTGGCAGAAATAGACAAGCACCTTGGAAAACGGTGCGATATGAGAGGCATTTAATGTTTTGCACTTGACAAACAAAAATCCGGGGACGGCATAAGCCATCAACAGCAACACCTGTATCGCGGTCGATGCAAACGACATGGAGGACACCTTCTTTGCGGCGGTTTTACGGTATCTTACAGTATATCATATGCAAACGCAAAATGCAAGTGATTTTTTTGATTGTTTGGCGTTCGACGGGGGATGACAAAACTTGCTCTTGACAAAAAGGCTGTTTTTGGGTATGATATAGAAGTGTGTGTTTGACGTGCGCCGTGCGTATCGCGCGGTTTGATAGATATTTTTTGAAAAAAGGAGAAACATGAAAAAGAAAAACAACATCGAAGAGCTGATTGAGCAAAAAAAGGCGACCCAGGCAAAAAAAGAAGCCAAAGCGGCTTTGAACGCAAAAGAATCGATTGCCCCCAAGCCTGCCAAGACGACCAAAAAGATCAATACCGTCAAGATCATTCCGCTGGGCGGCGTGGACGGTATCGGCATGAATATGACCGCGTTTGAATACGGCGACGATATCATCGTGGTCGACTGCGGTATTTCGTTTCCGCGCGAGGACATGCCCGGCGTGGACGTGGTGATTCCCGATTTTTCGTACCTTGTACGCAACGCGGACAAGATCCGCGGTCTGGTGCTGACACACGGGCATGAGGACCATATCGGCGCAGTGCCGTATTTGCTCAAGAAGCTGCATTGCGACGTGTTCGGCACAAGGCTGACGCTGGGGATTCTGGACGGCAAGCTGAACGAGCACAACATCCGCACCGAGGATCTCTACGAGGTGCGCGCGGGCGAAATGCTTGCGCTGGGTGTTTTTGACGTCGAATTTATCCACGTCAACCACTCGATGCCCGACGCGATCGCGCTTTGCATCAACACGCCCTGCGGCAGAATCGTGCACACGGGCGACTTTAAGATCGACTTTACGCCGATCGGCACGACGCCGATCGATCTGGGCAGATTTGCCGAGCTGGGCAGAAAGGGCGTCAAGCTCTTGCTGTGCGACTCCACCAACGCGGAGCGCCCCGGCTACACCCCGAGCGAGAGCTCGCTGACGGCTTCGTTTGACCGCATTTTTCAGGACGACACGCGCCGCGTGGTCATTGCGACGTTCTCTTCCAACGTGCACCGCGTGCAACAGATTCTGGAAGCGTGCGCGCGCCACGGCAGAAAGGTCGCACTGACGGGCAGAAGCCTGCAAAACGTCCTGCGTGCCGCACAGCAGTTGGGTTATATCGACATTCCCGAGGGGCTTGTCATCGATATCGCGGATTGCAAGTATTTTCCGCCGGAACAGCTTGCGATCATCACCACGGGCAGTCAGGGCGAGCCGATGAGCGCGCTGTACCGCATGGCGTTCGGTGCGCACACGCTGGTGTCCCTTTCGACGACCGACCTGGTCGTGATTTCCGCGTCCTGCATTCCCGGCAACGAAAAGCTGGTCGGCAAGATCATCAACGAGCTGTACAAAAAAGGCGTCGAGGTCATCACCGACCGTACCGATGACGTGCACGTTTCGGGACACGCCTGCCGCGAGGAGCTCAAGCTGATGCACAGCCTTGTCAAGGCGGACAGCTTTGTGCCGCTGCACGGTGAGTTCAAGCACCTCGTTGCGCATGCAAACCTTGCAAAATCGCTCGGCACGCCCGAAAAGAACGTGCTCATTCCGTTCCCCGGGCGCATCATCGAGATGGACCGCCGCGGCATCCATTACGGCGACGAGGTCGAAGCGGGGCACGTGATGATCGACGTTGCGGGCGGCGACGGTGTCGAATCGGCTGTTCTGCGCGACCGCATGAACCTGTCCGAGTCGGGCGTGGTCTTTATCACCGCGGGCATCAGCCCCGAGGGCGAGCTGACCGTCATGCCCGAGATCGTCTCGCGCGGTTTTGTCTATGTCAAGGACAATGAGGAGCTGATGCAGTACCTTACCGACATGGCGCGCAAATTTGTGACCAAGTCGCTGGAACGCGGCATCACCGACCCGACCGCGATCGGCACGCGCCTCAAGGACGACATGCTCAACACCATCTACCAAAAAACCAAGCACAAGCCCGTCGTGGTCACGCTGATCACAGAAGTAGGGTATTAAGTTACGCGTTGCGTAAATGAAGTTGTCCTGCGGACAAATGAAGTGCAGGCAAAGCCTGCAATGAAGTGGCGCGGCGCGCCAATGAAGTTTTGCGCCCGTCCGCTTTGCGGACTATTCGCGCAAAAACGAAAAGTTGTCATGCTCATAAGAAAAACATCCCGACGTTGATGTATCGGGATGTTTTTTAGGTTTTGTCGGAAATACCGAGAATATAGTCGGTGGAAACACGGTAGAATTTTGAGAGCAAAATCAGTTTTTCGCCGCTGATGTCAGCTTTGCCGAGCTCTATTTTGCTGTATTGCTGTTGTGTGGTTTTGATTACCGCTGCAATTTCTGCTTGGCTCAGGTCGCGGTCTTCGCGCAGGTCTCTGATTCGGTACATAAGCACGCTCCTTGAAAAAAGTTGCTTTATTTTACATTACATCAAAAAGGTGTAAAAGTCAATATATTTCTGCAAGGTTCAATACGCGCTTGCCGCTTTTTTCGGCGAGTTTTTGAAACTTTGCGGCACCTCCCGTATGATATCGCACATAAGTAATCAGCATGTCAGCACGCTTGACCAAAAAGGTATTGCGCCTGTCAATAGCAAATTTTCGCGGGACATTGGCAAGTTCATCGGGAAACAAGGTGCAATCAAAAGGCGCATCAAAAAGATTTTGATCAGGGTAATAGGCGTACACGATCGTGTAGCGAATTTCAGGGTAGCGCGTTTGCAGTTCTTGCAGTGTTTTGATAGCCATGCGGTCAAAAGCGCCCTCGCAACCGATCAAAAAGTTTGTTGCATGCTGTTGACAAATCAGTTCTTCCAAAACGGATTGCAGCAAGGGCTGTACACTGCAGGGTGTATCCCGATGTCCGAAAAAAGTAATTGTCATTTTTTCACCTGATTTTGCAAATAATGTTAATGTATATCCGAATAGGATACACACATTATTTTATCATATCCGAATCGGATATACAATACTTTTGTAAAAGTTTTGTATTATTTTGAGGTGGAAAGAATGGCACAAGGCGGAATAGATTATGTTACGATCGGCGTGCGTATTCGTGCGTGCAGAAAGGCGAAAGGATGGACGCAGGCGGAGCTTGCGGAACACTCCGGAGTTGAGCCGTCTAACATTTCGCACATCGAACGAGCGGCAACAAAATTGAGCTTGCCCACGTTGATCGGGATCGCTAACGCGTTGGGAACGACGTTGGATGAGTTGGTTTACGGTACGTTGGTCAAAAGTGAACACATTTCGGTCAAAATGATCGATGAGGTGCTTGCGGATTGTACTGCCGAAGAATTGAAGGCGCTTACCGAAGTGTTGCGGACGACCAAGACGGTTTTGCGAGCAAAACGATAGTATTCTCCCCCAAAAAGCGACAGCTTTTGGCAAGATTATCCTTGTAGTTATACTCCTAAAAACGACTCCCGAAGGAGTCGTTTTTTACGTCGGCGGTATGCAGTTATGGTATCGATAAAGCTATGCGCCGACTTGTTCTTTTGGGGATTCTTCAAGCTCGCCGCAGGCGAGGTTTGACCTTCTTTTTGAAAAGAAAGGTCCTTAAGCGTTCTCCCCTTACAATAATTTCTCCGCTTCGATGCAAAGCTCCTCGGCGGTTTCCCAGCCGGTCGCCTCGGCGAGGAGGGTGTAGCCGCCCGCGGCGTTGGGGTAGACGGTGACGCATCCGTTTTGCCAGAACACACGCGCGGGGAACCCGCTTTTTGCCGAAAGCTGTGCGATGCGAGACGCGCGCTTGTCCGCGGATTCGCTCACGGCGGGCAGTTCCTTTTTGACCACGCAAAAGGCGGGGAGCGCCGAGAACGCCTCGTCCAGCGTCATGTGCCTGTCGCAGAGTGCGCGTACGACGGAAAGGCAGAGCAGAACGCCGTCATGGACGTAGGGGCTGTGCGGAGAGGGGAACTCATGCGCGACGCGGCGGTCGGTGTAGAGCACAAGCTCCTTGCCCATACTGCGCAGGTAATCCTCGACGGCTTTCGGGGCGCGCGCGGGCAAGCGGATGACGCGCTCGTCGCTTTCCGCCGCGGCGATGGCGACCAGATGCCAGTACGTCAGGGGCTTGCCGTTTTTGGTGTACGCGCAGGCGCGGCAGCCGTCGGGCGAAACGGTGTAGCTGTCGGTCCCTTCGCCCCCAAAACGGACGTCCGCGCCAAGCTCCTTGGCGTTGGAATACAAAAACTGTCCCGCTTCGTCGCGCCGCGCGACCGAAAACGTACTGCCCGCAAGGGAGAGCACGCGTTCCTGCACCCAGTTGCAGTAACGGCAGAGAACGAGGTCTTCTTTTTCGTAGGAGATCGGCGGCAGGGGCGTGATGCAGACGTCAAACGTGTTTGACGCAAGGCGCTGTTCGATTCCGCGCTGAATCTCGCGCGTCAGCGGCAAGCCCGCGCGGTCGCAAAACCGAAACGTCACGCGCGAGAGGCTGTCCTGCACGTCGACGTGCACCGCCATGTCCGCTTCGTAACTCGAAACAGCAAACGAAGTGACGGCAGGGAACGCGTCGCCGAGGTCGTGCACCTGCGCGCCCGCGTCCATTGCACCGCGGATCAACAGCTCTGCGTACAGCAAAGCGCTTGCGGAAGAACCGTGCAACACGCACAGCCGCAGGGAACGCGACGGCGACTTGAGCGCGCGTCCGAGCCGCAAGGCAAAGGTACTGTCCAGCTCCGCGCGGTCGCCCGCGATCGACTCGTCGCCGAAATACCGGCGTTTTGCCGTGCCGAAGTCAAATCTGCCGCCCGTGCCGTCTTTTCCGATGCGCATGCCGCCTTTGATGCGCGCGCCCGGGCGAAGCTTGACGCCGTCTTCGATGACGGTGTGTTTGCCGATGACGCATCCTGCGGGGACAACACAGCCCGCGCCGATGCGCACACCCTCGCAGAGGATGCTCGACTCGACGTGCGCGCCCGATTCCACCGTGACGCGGTCAAACAAGACGCTTCGGCTGACCGATGCGCCTTCGTCCAGCAGGCACTCCGTGCCAATGACGTTTTCGCCCTGCGACAGCTCCATGTTGCATCGATAGAAGCTCTCGGGCGTGCCGATGTCCCACCAGCGCCCCGCAGGGACGTCCCCGTGGATATCTACGCCGCGCGACAGCAACCGCGGAAAGAAGTCCTTGCCGAAATCGTAACAGATCCCGCCGGGGATGTCCTGCAAAAGCGACTTGTTGAGGATATAAATGCCGGTCGATACAAGATCGGAAAACGTGTCGCGCCACGAGGGCTTTTCCGAAAAACCGACGATCCTGCCGTCCCTGCACGACACGATGCCAAACTCGCACGGCGCGTCCGCGTGCGTCAGCAAAACCGTTGCAAGGCGGTTTTCTTTTTTGTGCGTTTCCATCGCGTGGCGCAGGTCAAAATCGGTGACCGTGTCGCCCGAGATGACCAGAAAGGTGTCTGCGAGCCTGTCGAGCACCGCGCGGACACTGCCCGCGCTTCCCAACGGCGTGTCTCCCTTGACGGTTTCGAGCGCGATGTTGGGGTCGCGGTAGGCGTCAAACGCCTCGGGCAGGGCGCAGACGGTCAGCAGTGCATCGGAAAAACCGTTTTTGGCAAGCGTCTCCGTCAGGCGCTCCAGCGTGGGAATGCCGCCGACCGGTACGAGCGGCTTTGGAACGTCGTCCGTGATCGGCGCGAGCCTGCTTCCCATTCCGCCTGCCAGAATGACAACTTCGTGTTTGTTTTGCGTGTTTGTTTGCATGTGTTACCTCGCTTTTTTGGTTTTGGTCGTATTGTTGCCGAAAAGCGTGGGTTTTATGTAGGGCTTAAAAATCCTCAAAGAAATTGATTGCCGGACACTGTCGTGTCCGGACGATAAAAAATAATTTTTCCGAAAGCATCAGCTTTCGGCATGAAAAGTTTTTGGGGATTGTCTAAGCTCGCCGCGGGCGAGGTTTTAACCTTTTCTTTTAAGAAAGGTTCTTAAGACGTTTCCCTTCTCTGCAAAAAAATATTTACACATTTAACCTTGACAAAACGCCAAAAAAGGGGTATCATCTAAATTAGATCATTACGCACTTTTGAAGGTGAACGATTATGGCAGAACTGGATTACAAGATCAAGCGCATACCGCACGTATATACAAGAGAGGATTTGCCCCTGCAGGCAAAGACGGTCATTGCGATCGGCAATTTTGACGGCGTGCATCTGGGACATCAGATGCTTTTGTCGCGTTTGTCGGAGGAAGCAAAGAATCGTGACGCCGTTCCGATGTTGTTTACGTTTACGGAAAACCCCAAGGTCTTGCTGTTTGGCGCAAAGTATCTGCTGGGCGACGACGACCGCATGGAAGCGTTTGCGGAGCTGGGGGTCGAGAGCGTTTACCGCGCGGAGTACGCGTATCTGCACGATTTCTCTTGCGAGGAGTTTGTGCGTGACTTTTTGGTAAAGCGGTTTGGCTGTGTCTGCACCGTTGTGGGCAGTGATTTCCGTTTCGGCAAAGGGCGCATGGGCGACCCCGAGACGATGAAAGCGCTGATGGCGCAAAACGGCGGCGACTGCGTGGTGCTTCCCCAGCTTGAAAAGGACGGCAAAAAGATTTCTTCGTCCTACATCCGCCGCATTCTCGGCGAGGGCAAGCTGGACGAGGTGGAGAGCCTTTTGGGACGCAAGCACTCGTTTATTTTGCCGATCCGCGAGGGCAGACACCTCGGACGGAAGATCGGATTTCCGACCATCAACCAGATTCCGCCCGCAGACAGAATGCTGCCGCGCTTCGGCGTGTACGCGTCCAAGGTGGAGCTGGGCGACAGAACGCTGTACGGCGTGACGAACATCGGCATCAAGCCGACCGTTTCGTCGGAGTCCAAGCCTGTATTTGAGACGCATCTGCTCGATTTTTCGGGCAATCTGTACGGTGTGACCGCAAAGGTGACGCTGCTGAAGTTCTTGCGCAAGGAGCGCTGCTTCTCCACGTTGGAGGAACTCAAGGAGCAGATCACGCGCGACATCGAGGCGGTACGCGAGGGAGGCACGGAATGAAAAAACGTTTGCTTTGTGCTTTGCTGTCTCTGGTGTTTGTGCTGTCGCTCTGTCCGTCCTTTGTGCAGGCGGATGATATTTCGCTGTCGTTTTCGTC
>JAFQII010000220.1 GCA_017397605.1 Clostridia bacterium | reverse complement strand
TGTTGTTGTAGCGGTGCTGACCGTTTCTGCCCACGCAGAACAGGTTGTCAAACGTGTCGAGATAGGTTTTGACCTCGTCAAAACGGTCGTACACGCCAAAGTAAGCGGGATATGCCTTTTTGACACGGACGCGGTTGGCTTTGATGACGTCGGACGCCTTGATGACGCCGATATGGTCAAGCTCTTTCTTGGCAAACTCGATAAAGTCCGCATCGGGCATGTTCCACATCTCGTCGTTTTCGTTGCAGAAGTACTCCAAGCCGATCCAAACGGTCTTTTCGGGGTCTTCCACCATGTAAGGCGACCAGTTGTTGAAGATCTGCAATCTGCCCAGCTTAACGTCGCGCTCCTGAATGTAGATCCAGCAGTCGGGAACGATGTTGGACAAGGTCTTCATCTTGGTCTGGTTTTGGATCTGCAGCTTGTCTACCAACAGACCGACGGTGATGAAGTCGCGGTACGGCAGGTTGGTTGCCACCTCATATACATTGGCGGGAACGTTCTGCTCGCCCATACCCTCGACCAAGTCCTTGATCGGCATGGAAGAAATGTAGTAGTCGCCCGTCACGGTCGAGCCGTCCGCAAGCGTGACGCCCGTGATCTTGCCGTCGCCGGTAAGAATGCCCTTGACGGATGCATTCATGCGCAATTCGCCGCCGAGAGAAACAATTTCTTCCGCAAGCGCTTCCCAAAGCTGACCGGGGCCTTTTTTGGGGTATACAAACTGCTCGATCAGCGAGGTCTCGACCTTGCCGCCCTTCTTTTTGAACGGGCCCATAACCGCATTGGCGAGCGCCTTCCAAAGAGACAAGCCCTTGACGCGCTGTGCGCCCCAGTCTGCGGAGAGGTACTTGGGATTGACGCCCCAGAGCTTTTCGGTATAGTCCTCAAAGAACATCTCGTACAACGGCTTGCCGAAACGGTTGATGTAGAAGTTTGCCAGATTGTCCTCGGGCAACTTGTGTACGCAGGACCAGAGGTAACCAAAGCCTGCGCGCATCGTGTTGGCAAAGCCCATATTCTTGAGCGTTTCGCCGCTCAGTGTCACGGGATACTGGAAGAATTTTTTGAGAAAATAAATACGGGACACACGGTCACGTACCAGCATGACCTTGTCGGTCTGCTCGGGATCCGGACCGCCCTGCACGAGCGGCTTTTCTCTGCCGAGCTTTTTGTCGTCAAATGCGGGTGCGCCCTGCGTGGGAAGGATGTGCGCCCAAAGCTCGTTGACCTGCTTGTCCTTGGAGAAAAAGCGGTGGCCGCCGATATCCATACGGTTACCCTCAAAGCTGACGGTGCGGGAGATACCGCCGATCGCGTCGCTCTCTTCGAGGATAATGGGTTTGACGTCGGTTTCGGTCAACAGTTTGTACGCGGCGGTCAGACCCGCGGGGCCTGCACCGATGATGATTGCTGTCTTGGACATGATGTTTTCCCTTTCTTATTTCGCGCGGTTCGCAAAAAATTTGCGGCCGATATAGTTCCATCCCGTGACGGGAATTGCAATCGATACTTTATAGATCAGTTCTTTGATATCGCCGTCGCCAAAGAGCATGATACAGCCCTGATTGAGCAGAATGCTGAGAATCAGACCGATCACACCGACGATGCTGAATTCCACAAACGCTCTGAAGGTGCGGCTGTTCTTTTTTTGTTCTTCGGACGTAAAGACCAAAAACATCGACATGAGGTTGTTGATCAGAAGTCCAACCAAAAAGCCCATGGTCACCGAGATCATGTTGGTGATGTCGATGCTGTTCCACGAGCCGAGGTCGGGAAGAAGGAAAATATTGAACAGATTAAAGACCAGAATGTTATCAAAAACAAAAGCCGTGCCGCCCGCAAACAAATAGCGGATGATCTCCATGCCCCAAAGCTTTTTGATCAATTGTATCATGATTTTATGTTCTCCCAATTGTATACTGCTCCCAGTATACCCCATTTTTCGCGGGAAGTCAAGAGTTATTTTTGTAATATACAAAAACGGCAAGCAAAGTGGAAACGAGCAAAAGCTGTAAAAACACAAATACTCCTTATTCGAGGTTCCAATCGATCGCGTTTTCTCCCAAAAACGCATTGCATTTTGAGAAATGACCGCACCCGATAAAGCCGCGCGAGGCGGACAGCGGGCTGGGGTGCACCGTCTCCAGCACGAGATGATTGGGGTTGGTGATCAGCGCCTTTTTTGCGCGGGCGTAGTTGCCCCAAAGCAAAAAGACGATCGGTTCTTTGCGCTGATTGAGCAATTCGATCGCGCGGTCGGTAAACGTCTCCCATCCCTTGGCACGGTGGCTGCCTGCCGCACCCTCGCGCACGGTCAGCACGCTGTTGAGCAACAGCACGCCGTTTTGCGCCCAGCGCGTCAAATCGCCGTGCTCGGGCGGAACAAAGCCGAGATCGCGGTTCAGCTCTTTATAGATATTCAACAGCGACGGCGGAATCTGCACGCCCTTGCGGACAGAAAAGCAAAGTCCGTGCGCCTGCCCGAATTCGTGATACGGGTCCTGGCCGAGAATGACTGCCTTGACCGCGGTGTATTCCGTCATGCGAAACGCCGCAAACAAGTCTTCCATCGGCGGAAAAATGCGGTGCCCGCTATGTAAATACTCTTGCTTGAGGAACTTGCGCAGATTCTGATAATACGGCTTGTCATACTCGGGCGCGAGCAATTCGTCCCAGCTGTTGTCAAAATGAAACATGATCATCACCTCTTTGGAACAGTATACCACAAAGAGCAAGAAAAAGCAATGATTTATCTATATGTTAGTATATATGATTATTTCCCAAAAAACCGCTTGACAAACGCCTGCGCAATAAGGTAAAATAAATACGAAAAAACACAGAAACGGAGAGTACAGACATGATTCGTTTTACAAAAGATAACAGCCAATTCCAACTGGATACCAAAACATCCACCTATAACATGCAGGTGCGCGACGGCTTTTTGCTGCACCTGTACTGGGGCGCACGTCTGGAGGGCGGTGACCACTCCTATTTCTTCCGCGAGCAGGGACGCGCGGCGTTCTCTCCCCGTATGGAAAACTGCGGCGGGTTTATTCTTGACGACGTTCCGCTGGAGTACCCCTGCTGGGGACGCGGCGATCTGCGTACCCCCGCGATCGAGATCGAGAATCCCGACGGCTCCAACATCGTCGACCTGCGTTACGAAAGCCACGCCGTTTCCGCCGGTAAGCCGCGCATTCCCGGTCTGCCCGCCGTCTATGTCGAAAACGACAGCGAGTGCGAAACGCTGGTCGTGACCTTGCGTGACAAGTACAGCAACGTCTGCGTAGACTTGTATTACTGCGTGATGGAGGACTACGATATCCTCACCCGTTACGCTTGCGTGCGCAACGAGGGAAGCGAAAACGTCATCATCCGCCGTGCGATGAGTGCAAGTTTTGATTTTGACCACATCCGTTTTGACGTGATCTCCAACTACGGCACGCATTGCAGAGAGCGTCAGATCGAGCGCCACGCGCTCCAGCACGGCAGATACACCATGTCGTCCAGACGCGGTGCTTCTTCTCACGTGCACAACCCCTTTTTGATTTTGACTTCCCCGACCGCGGACGAAACCTCGGGCGACGCCTATGCGACCGTGTTGGTCTACTCGGGCTCGTTTGCGGCGGAAGCGGCGGCGGGACAGTTTGACTCTGCACGCGCCATGATCGGTCTCAACCCCGAGGAGTTTTCCTGGACGCTTGCAAGCGGCGAGAGCTTCTACACGCCCGAAGCAATACAGACGTACTCCGCGACGGGTTTGACGCAAATGTCGCAGAATTTCCACCGTTTGTTCCGCACCCGTCTGTGCAGAGGCAAATTCCGCGACGCACGCCGTCCCGTTCTGCTCAACAGCTGGGAAGCATGCTATTTCAGCTTTGACGAGGAACGCCTCAAGAAGATCGGCACCTGCTCTGCGGAGCTGGGCATCGAGTTGTTGGTCATCGACGACGGATGGTTTGGCAAGCGCGACACCGACAACTGCTCTTTGGGCGACTGGGTCGTCGACAAACGCAAGCTGCCCAACGGCATCGAGGGCATCTACAACCACCTCAAAGAGCTCGGCATCGGCTTGGGCATCTGGTTTGAGCCCGAAATGATCTCCCCCGACAGCGATCTCTACCGCGCGCATCCCGACTGGTGCCTGCACATCGCAGACCGTCCGAGAAGCGAGGGCAGGAATCAGCTCATCCTCGATCTGTCCCGAGGGGAGGTCTGCGACTATCTGTACGATTCCATCGCGGCAGTCATCGGAACGGGCATGATCGACTACGTCAAATGGGACTTCAACCGCAACATGACCGAGGTCGGCAGCGAGCCGCTCGGCAAAGAAAAACAGCGCGAGGTCACGCACCGCTATTACCTGGGCCTTTACAGCCTGCTGGAACGTTTGATAACGGATTTCCCCAACGTGCTGTTTGAGTCCTGCTCGGGCGGCGGCGGACGCTTTGATGCAGGCCTGCTGTATTACATGCCGCAGGTATGGACGTCCGACAACTCCGATGCGATCGAAAGACTGCGCATCCAGCACGGTACTTCTTTGGTGTACCCGATGTCCGCGATGAGCGCGCACGTTTCGGCTTCCCCCAACCATCAGACGGGACATGTCACACCGTTTGACACGCGCTTTACGGTCGCATTTACGGGCTCGTTCGGCTACGAGCTTGACCCGACACAGCTTTGCGACGAGGACAAACAGCGTGTCATTCACACGGGCAACCTCTTTAAAGAATACGGCGAGCGCATCGCCAAAGGCAACTACTACCGCCTGCGCGATCCGCACGAGGAAACCTGCGGCGCATGGTGCACCGTTTCGGAGGATCAATCGCTCTGCATCGCGGGCTACGTGCTGACGCACGTCCGCATGTACGGCAACAACGAGCGTATCGCCCTGCGCGGACTCAAGCCCGACGCACTCTACAAAGAAAAATTCACCGGCATCACCTACCGCGGCGACCAACTGATGAACTTTGGTCTGCACGCTCCCACCACGCTGGAATATCAGAGTATTCTGTGGATTCTGGAAGAGCAGAAATAAAAACGCACCGACGGCGCTTCTTGTATAATTGTGTCGAAATTTGAAACATTTTTGGACAAATATATTGACAGCAATTTTTGAATATGCTATAATGAACCCATCAAAAAATGTGTTTTTTCAGGAGGCAAATCATGTTCTGTAAAAATTGCGGCGCAGAAATGAACGCCGAGCAGGCAGTCTGCACTTCTTGCGGCGTTCCCAAAGGCAAAGGCAATAAGTTCTGCCCCAACTG
>JAFQII010000219.1 GCA_017397605.1 Clostridia bacterium | reverse complement strand
GGAGAGCGCGACAAGCGCCTCGACGAGGGCGGTCATTTCTGTATCGGGCATTGCCAAAAAGACCTGCGTCAGCGCCGCAACGGATTGCTCATCGAGCGCATCGGGGCTCATTTGTCCCGACTGCTTGATCATTTCGGCAAACGCGCCCGCATCCATGGCGAGGAAATAGTCCTTGTACTGCGCGTATTCACTGCCCATGGACTGCTCCATGTAGGAAAGCACGAGCGTTTTGAACAGTTCGGGCTCAATGTCCGCAAGATCGTAGAAATGCTCTGCGGCGTAAGCGGCTTTTTCCTCGGCTGTCATGCCGGTGACCTTTACGGCTGCAAGCTCTTCCGCGGAGGAGGCGGCAAGCAGCTCCAGCATGATGTCGGCTTTCTGCTTGGTTTCATCCGCGATCCACTCGGAAAAGAGCATGATTTTTTGGCTGTCGGTCAGATCGTCGTATCTGCCGTCGTCAAAGGGAAGTCCCGACAGCACGTCAAAGTCGGGCGTCTGCTCGGTCTGCTGCTTGGCGATCTCGGAATCGCGGACGATCGCCATGATCTCTTCCGCCAGTGCGCCGTCGTAAGCGACGGAGCCCGGAATCAGCGAGGTCGAAACCGCGTCGGGGTTGGGACGGATCAGCGCGGAAACGGTGATCGCCACGCCGTGCTCCTTGGCAAAGGATTCCTGGTCAAAGTCTTTTCTTGTACGGACGTCCTCCCAAACGGGGTAGGCTTTGCCGTCTTTTTCGTACGTTTCGCCCGTTTTGACGTAGAAATCGCTGTTGGGGACGATGTAGAAGGTCTGTCCCAAAAAGTCCTCGTAGGAGTAGTCCTTGTACTCCTTGTCAAACGGCTTGCCCGAAAGCACCGCGGTCACAAGGTCTGCCAGCTCGGACTGGTCTTCCATACCGAGCACGTACAAAAGGAGGTTGGTGACGGTGTTGTTTTCGTTGATGACCAGCATGACCTCGTGGGGGTCGTCCGTCCATTCGCCCGCGACCACGTCGTACTGGGACTGCACGAGTGCCGTATCGTCCAGCATTTCACGAAAGATGTTCAGCGTCGAGGTGTAGGTGCTGGCGTACATGGAGTTTGCCGAGGACATCATATCGATCATGCCCGAAACGGAGTCGCCCATGTTGTCGATGATCGTCGTCGGGTTGATGCGCGTCGCGCCGTCGCCCGAGTAGATCTGCATGTTGAAGTTGTAGGTGTAGCTGACGTCGGTGATGATGTCTTTGAGCTCATCCATATGGGACTCGAGGTGCGCTTTGAACGACGTGAGGTCGTTTTGCGTCGTGGACATCATCGCGCTCATCATGTTGACCAAGGAGTCGTCGACGTAGATCACGCCGTCCTTGATCGGGCGGGAAGCGTCCGCCTCGGCATCCACCATCGCGGAAAACATTGCGGAATAGTCCTGCGTCTCATGCATCAGCGTGATCGGGTAGGAAGACAGCGCGTCCTCCTGCACGTCGCTGATATACGCGTTGATGCCCGTCGAGAGCGACAGAATCAGCGCGATGCCGATGATGCCGATACTGCCCGCAAACGAGGTCAAAAAGGTACGTGCCTTTTTGGTCATCAGGTTGTTGAGCGAGAGCGAAAGCGCCGTGACGTGCGAGAGCGGTTTTTTCTTTTTGGTGTCTTTTTTGACTTCCGCGGTCGCTTCTTCAAAACTGAACGGATCGCTGTCGGACAGCAGAACGCCGTCCTGCAGACGGATGATACGGGTGGAATACGTTTCGGCAAGCTCGGGGTTGTGCGTGACCATGATGACCAGGCGGTCGGACGCGATCTCGCGCAGAATCTCCATGATCTGCAGGGAAGTCACGCTGTCCAGAGCGCCCGTCGGCTCGTCGGCAAGCAGAATCTCGGGGTCGTTGACGATGGCGCGCGCGATCGCAACGCGCTGCATCTGACCGCCCGACATCTGGTTGGGCTTTTTGTCCAGTTGGTCGCCCAAGCCGACCTTTTGCAGTGCCTCGGTGGCTCTGCGGCGGCGCTCCGATTTGGAAACGCCCGAAATCGTCAGCGCCAGCTCTACGTTGGTCAAAACCGTCTGATGCGGAATGAGGTTGTAGCTCTGGAACACAAAGCCGATCGAATGGTTGCGGTAGGTGTCCCAGTCATGGTCGCGGAACGATTTGGTCGATCTGCCGCTGATGATCAGATCTCCCGTCGTATAGCGGTCCAAGCCGCCGATGATGTTGAGCAGTGTCGTTTTGCCGCAGCCCGACGGTCCGAGAATGGACACGAACTCGTTTTTGCGGAACGCGATGCTCACGCCGCGCAGTGCTTCCACCACGCTGTCGCCCGCGGGATAGTCTTTTTTGATGTCTTTGAGTGCTAACATAAAACAAATGTCCCCTTATACCATTTCACACTACCATTGTAGCGGAAATCTTTGGCTTTTGCAAGGATTTTTTTTGGCGGATTTATGAACAATTATCTTTTTTGGATTGCAAAATAAAAAATGATGTGCTATAATCATACATACCACCGAGAAAGGATATACTAACCATGTATTTGTTTGATACACACGTGCACACGTCCGAGGTTTCGTTTTGCGGTCACGTTCCCGCAGAAGAAATGGTGAAGCTGTACGCAAAGGCGGGATATTCGGGCTTTGTGATGACCGACCACTACAACAAAAACACGATGGAAAGACACGGTGCAACCAACGATGCCGAGCGTGTCGAAGCGTATCTCAAGGGTTACCGCGCCGCCAAGGCGTATGCCGATACGATCGGGTTTGACGTGCTGTTTGGCATGGAGCTGTTGCTGACGGGCTCGTGGAACGAGTATCTGATTTACGGCATGACCGAGGAGCTGTTTGCCGCCAACACGGAGCTCTATGATTTTGACATGGTACAGCTCCGCCGTTTTGCGGACGAGCATGACCTTTTGATCATGCAGGCGCATCCGTACCGCCCCGGCATGACGCGCGGCGTTCCCGGCTTTTTGGACGGCGTGGAAGCGGTCAACGGCAACCCGCGCCACAACTCGCAAAACCATCTGTCGCAGATGTATGCGGCACAGCACGGACTTTTGATGTCGTCGGGCTCGGACGCGCACCAGACCGAGGACGTCGGCATGGGCGGTTTGCAGACGGAAGAGCGCATCACGAATCTTGACATGCTCAAAAAAGTGTTGCGCGAGGGAAGCGCGGTGCTGATCAACAATCTTGGAAGATAAAGACGGGGGTTGTGACTTTCTTCACAAAAACCCTGCACGACCGCCCGCATAAGCGGGCTACGAAAGGAATGGTTATCAACATGAAAGCATTTTGGAAACTGCTCGTAGCGGCACTGTTGCTTTTGCCCTTTGGCTACGAGAAAAAAGAAAACGGCTACAGCCTGCGCGCGGTGCTGTACGATCTGGACTACGAGGAAGAGGACGGCAAGAAGAACTATTCCGTTTCCTTTCTCGGCGTGCTCAACAAGCAGATCGAGGTAATCAAGAAGTTTTTGGGGAAAGAATAGTTTTCATGCGCTGCTTGCAGCGCTATTCATGGTGTGCGCTGTGCGCCCATGAATTGCTCGCTGATGCTCGCATGAATTGGGCGCTGTGCGCCCATGAATTGTGCGGAGTTCCGCTCCGCACATGAATTGACGGGGCGTTCGCCCCGTCATAAAAGGACGGTTACCATGAAAACAAAACGAATGCTGACGCTCTTGACAGCGGCGGTGATCTGGGGCTTTGCGTTCTCCGCGCAGGTGGAGGCGGCGCAGAAAGGGCTGGGCTGCTTTGCGTTTAACGGCACGCGCTTTGTGTTGGGCGGGCTGACGCTGATTCCCGTCGTACTGCTTTTGGAGCGCAAAAAAAGCGAGCACCCTTTTGTGCGGCACACGCTGCTGCCTGCGATGGGCGCGGGCGTATTTTTGTTTGTCGCGTCCACCCTGCAGCAGCTGGGAATCAACCTGGCACAGAGTGCGGGCAAAGCGAGCTTTATCACGGGGCTGTATATCGTGCTGGTGCCGATTCTGTCGCTTTTGCTGTTTCGCAAAAAAGCGGGAGCAACCGTCTGGCTGGGCGCATGCCTTGCCGTGGCGGGGCTGTACTTATTGGGTGTCACGGAGCAGGGCGGTATCGAATTCGGCGACGTGCTGGTGCTGATCGGCGCGTTCTTCCTTGGACGCGGCGTGATGCGGCGCGTGCTGGCGACGATCGAAACGCCGGACATGGTGGAGATGAACATTGAAGACGCGGTGGGCTATCTGGATGCGGAAGGGATATTGTATCTGATCGAAGAGACGCCGGAGGGTGAAAAGCCCATCGG
>JAFQII010000218.1 GCA_017397605.1 Clostridia bacterium | reverse complement strand
GTGCTGGAGTCGGTACGCAAGGGCAAAGCGCTTTTGGTCCTGATCGCGTCGGACGCCTCTTCCAATACACAAAAGCGACTGACCGACAAAGCAAATTACCGACACGTTCCCGTACAAACGCTCCCGTTTGACATGACGGAGCTGGGACACGCACTCGGCAAGGATCACACCGTCGCGGTGGCGATCACGCAGGAAGGCTTTGTCATTTCCTACACCAAAGCCTGTAGTGCTAAGTAAGGAAAGGAATGGTATTTACACATGGCAGAAACCAGCAAAAAATATAAAGTCGGCGAACTCGCCAAGGACTTTGGACTCAAAAACAAGGATGTCATTGATCTGTTTGCCAAGCACGGCCTTGCGGGTAAATCCCACACAACGGCTCTGGAGGACGATGAGATCAGTCTGTTTCTCGAGGCATTGACCCAGCAGAACCAGATCGACATCACCGCATATTTCAAGACCTTTGACGACAAGAAGAAGGCAAAAAAAGAAGAGGAACGCAAAAAGGCAGAAGAGGCGCAGAAGGCCGCAGAAGAGGCACGCCGCAAGCAGAAGGAAGCACAGCTCGCACAGAAAAAGAAGAGCAATCCTCAGGCGCAGGCGCAGAACCAGCAGCCCCAGAAGCAGCGTTCCAAGACCGAGGTGCGCGTCGTAGATACGCGCGGTACCGCAAACGTCGACCTCGGCAGATATGACGAGAAGCTGCTCAATTATGACAGTGCTGTTCCGGACAGCGCGCATACGGGCAAGCAGAAAATCAAAAAGAAAAACAAGTTCCAGACCCCCGATCAGAAGGGCGGCAAGAACGGCAAACAGCAGGGCAAGCAGCAGATGCAGCAAAAGCCGCAGAACAAGCCGAAGCCCGTTCAGCTTGTCATCTCCGTTCCCGACGAGATCACCGTCGGCGAATTGGCTTCCCGCATGAAGCAGACCGCCGCAAACGTCATCAAAAAGCTGATGGGCATGGGTCTGATGGTCGGTATCAACGACGTCATCGACTTTGATACCGCATACTTGGTTGCAGACGAGTTTAAGATCGTTGTCAACAAAGAGGTTGTTTTGTCCCTCGAGGACCGCTTGATCGACAACTCCGAGGACGCGCCCGAAACGCTCAAGCCCCGTGCACCCGTCGTGGTCGTTATGGGTCACGTTGACCACGGTAAGACTTCCCTTTTGGACGCGATCCGCGACGCACATGTTACCGCAGGCGAGGCAGGTGGTATTACCCAGCACATCGGTGCTTACAGCGTGCACGTGCACGATCAGGACATCACGTTCCTTGACACCCCCGGCCACGAGGCGTTTACCGCCATGCGTGCGCGCGGTGCCAACATGACGGATATTGCAATCCTTGTCGTTGCGGCAGACGACGGTATCATGCCGCAGACCATTGAGGCGATCAACCATGCCAAGGCGGCAGGCGTTTCGATCATCGTGGCGATCAACAAAATGGACCGTCCCGGTGCAAACCCCGACAAGATCATGACCGATCTGACCAACTACGAGCTCGTTCCCGAAGCATGGGGCGGCGATACGATCTGCATGCCTATTTCCGCACTCAAGCGCCAGGGCATCGACGAACTGCTTGACATGGTTCTGCTCTCCGCAGAAATGCTGGAGCTCAAGGCAAACCCCGACCGCAAGGCGCAGGGCGTTGTCGTCGAGGCGCGTCTGGACAAGGGCAAGGGTACGGTTGCGACGTTCCTGGTACAAAAGGGTACGTTGCGCACCGGCGACGTCATCATTGCAGGTACGGCAGTCGGCCGTGTACGCGTGATGACCAACGACAAGGGCAGAACGGTCAAGGAAGCAGGTCCTTCCATCCCCGTTGAGATCACCGGTCTTTCCGAAGTGCCCAACGCAGGCGATATCTTCTACGCCGTCAAGGACGAGAAGATGGCGCGCGATCTCGCAGAAGAGCGCAAGCAGACCGAAAAGCTCGCACATTCCGACGTCGCAAAGGTCAATCTGGACGATTTGTTCTCCCAGATCGGCAGCGGCGTGCAGGATCTCAATATCATCGTCAAGGCAGACGTTCAGGGCTCTGCCGAGGCGGTCAAGCAGAGTCTCGAAAAGCTCTCCAACGAAGAAGTCCGCGTCAAGGTCATCCACGCGGCAGTCGGCGGCATTACGGAAAGCGACGTCATGCTGGCATCCGCTTCCAACGCGCTGATCGTCGGCTTTAACATCCGTCCCGACCGTACCGCGACCGACGCGGCGGCAAGAGACAAGGTCGACATCCGCACCTACCGTATCATCTACGACTGCATTGAGGAGATCAAGGCAGCAATGAAGGGTATGCTCGCGCCCGAATTCAAGGAAGTCGTCATCGGTCACGCAGAGGTCCGTCAGACGATCCACGTTCCCGGCGTCGGCACGATCGCAGGCTCTTACGTCACGGACGGCAAGGTTGCGCGCAACGCAAAAATCCGCGTTCTGCGCGACAGCGTGGTCATCTTTGAGGACCAGATCTCGTCCCTCAAGAGATTTAAGGACGACGCCAAGGAAGTCGCTACCGGCTACGAATGCGGTATCGGTCTTGAGAAGTTTAACGACATCAAGGTCGGCGACGTGCTGGAAGCGTTTATCATGGAAGAAGTGGCGCGCTGATGGGAGCATACAGACAGGACAGAGTCAACGACGCGGTCTGTGCGGAGCTGACAGCAATTTTGCGCACGGTCAAGGATCCGCGCGTCTCCCGCGCATTTATCAGCGTATCGGGTGCCGAAGTCACCAAGGATCTCGCACAAGCCAAAATCTTTTACAGCGTATTTGGGCCCGACAAGGACGTGGAGGCAGGCATTGCCTCCGCGTCGGGCTACATCCGCACGGAATTGGCAAAGCGCTTGAACCTGCGCATCACGCCCAAGCTGATCTTCATCCGCGAGCACGGCGCAGAACGTGCCATGGATATCGCAAAGATTTTGAAGGACTTTGAAGATGAGCAACAAAATCGATAAGCAAGAGGCTGTCGCGTTTCTCACGGAACGCGACAACTTTCTGATCTTTACACACAATTCCGCGGACGCAGACACGGTCGGCTCGGCGATCGCTTTGGTCATCGCGTTGCGCTCGCTGGGCAAAACAGCCGCCGCGTTCAACCGCGAGGGCGTACCTGCACGGCTTGCGTTTTTGCATGCGGAGCAATATTTTGTATCAGACATCGGCGACACGGCAGGCTACACCCTCGTCAGCGTGGACGTGGCGTCCCCCAAGGTGCTTTCCCTGCCCGAGGCGGATTACACCTTTGCGCTCTCGATCGACCACCACAAGGTCAATACGGTCTCCTGCGAGCGTCTCTACGTCCGTGACGATTACATTGCGGCGGGCGAGATCATTTTTGAACTGCTCGGCGACATGGGCATCCCTCTGACACAAGCGCTTGCGTTGCCGCTTTATGCGGCGATCTGCTCGGACAGCGGCGGGTTCCGCTACCAGGCGACGCGTCCGCAGACGATGCGCGCGGCGGCAACACTGATGGAAACGGGCATCGATCACGCACGGATCTGCCGTTTGCTGTTTGAGAGCAAATCCCCCCTCGAGATCGCAGTCGAACGTTTGGGATACCAAAAGTTGGAGCTGTATTTTGACGGCAAATTTGCGTTGATCGCCGTCACGGCAGAAGAATTGCGTTCCATCGGCGCATCGGAAAGCGATACCGAGGGACTCAACCAGATCACGCGCCAGATCGCAGGCGTACAGCTTTCTGCGGTGATCAAGCCCAAGGGCGAGGTCATCAAGGGCTCCCTGCGCTCCAACGAGGATATCGACGTCGCGGCTTTGGCGCAAATATGGGGCGGCGGCGGTCATTACCACGCGGCGGGCTTTTCGGTCGCAGACAGCGATGTCGATGCGGTCAAGTCCATGCTTTTGCGTGAAGCGGAAAGGGTGCTTTTATGAACGGCATCATCGTAGTGGACAAGCCCGTGGGCGTGACTTCCCAAGTGGTCATCGGCAGATTGCGCAAGGTGACGGGCATCAAACGCATCGGGCATTGCGGTACGCTGGACCCTTTGGCAAGCGGTGTATTGCCCGTGATGATCGGCAATGCGACCAAAGCGTGCGAATACC
>JAFQII010000217.1 GCA_017397605.1 Clostridia bacterium | reverse complement strand
TATCCGTCCGAGCCGTCGCTGTCGTCGTAGTCACGTTCAAAAGCCTCGATGATCGCAAACTGCTCGGAAATGCAGATCTGTTTTTCTGCCTTGATGCTGTTGTTTTGCGTATACATCGCAAGCGCAAAGATCCCGAGATTAAACAGCACCAAAAACAACACGAGCGTGATAAAGTACGATCTTTCAAAAAAACGCTTTCGTCTCATATCTCAAACCTGTAGCCAACGCCGTAGACGGCTTTGATCCTGTCCTTCAGTCCCAGCTTTTTGCGCAATTGCTGAATATACACGTCGATGATGTGCAGAGTCTCGCCGTCAAAATGATACGACCATACGATATCAAGAATCTGCTCTCGGGTAAGCACGCAGTTCTTGTTGGTGATAAACATATCGAGTATGCCAAACTCCTTTGCGGTGAGCTTGATCTCTTTGCCCGCCTTGTAGACTTTTTTGGCGTCAAAATCAATTGTGAGGTCATCGACAAAAAAACGTTCGTTGCGGGATGCTCTGCGCAAGACCACGCGCACGCGCGCCAAAAGCTCCGGCATCTCAAAAGGCTTGGTGATATAATCCTCTGCGCCCAAGTCAAGACCGCAAAGTCTGTCGTCAAGGCGGTTTTTTGCCGTGACAAAGATCACGGGTGTGCCGCTGACGTGCTTAATCACCTCAAAGCCGGACAGCTTGGGAAGCATGACATCGAGAATGATCAGATCAAACTTGCGCTCGCGCAAAAAGTCCAATGCCTGCACGCCGTCAAATGCCGATACGCAGGAGTGCCCTGCGGAAGTCAGTCCGTCTGTGATCAACTGATTGATCAGCAGTTCGTCCTCGACGACCAAAATATATGCCATCTCTTTCACCGCCTTTCGTTTTGATTATAGCCTATCTGCGGTTAAATGTCAATTATTCCGGATATTTTACCGCCCATGCTGAAACAGCGTTCTCATCTGTGGTAATCAGCTCCACGACGGGAATGGCACGGATCTCGCCCTGCCATTGCTCGGGATAAATGAGCTCGCCTTCATATGCTTGCACGATCTGGACATTTTGGTGGCTTTCACCGAAGCCGACCTTGGGATTGTTGACCTTGACAAAGATATCGGAGACTTCCTCCGTGTCGCCGATCATCACCCACAAAAGGCAGACCTTGAGCTCATCGGTCTGTCCGCTGTACTCGGCGGAAAATCTTGCTTCCAACGTCGGATATTTGTTATGGTCGCCTGCTTCAAATGCATCCCAGTCCATATGATAGTTCATGTTCTCTTCCAACCCGTGGAATTTGAGTGTCACGTCCTTGGCATAAAACGGTCCGTCCGCCTTTTCGGTCTTGATCGTACACGAAAATCTCTCAAACGCAAACGACGGTTGAAACAGAAAATACCCCTTGTAACCTGCGCTGTACTGATCAAACGTCTTTTCTTCCGTTTCGATTACGTTTCCGTCTGCGTCCATATAATTGCCGCAGACGGTGACGGAATAATCCTTGTTGGTTTTGTTTTCCACGGTGACGATGGCGATGTTGCTGTCGCCGAAGCGGTAGATCTTGTCAGCGACAACGATTTCGCCCGTGAGCTGTTCTTGCGATTCGGTATCGCTCGTTTGCGACTGCTCTTCGGGAACGTACGCGGACACGTTGTCAAAATTGCTTTCCTCATAGAGGTTTTCTTCTTTTTGGCAACCAACTGCCATAGTAAGTATGGCGAGCAAAACGAGCAACGATACAAGTTGTTTTTTCATATTTATCACCTTTATTGCATGCTACCCTCAATAGGGGTTCGTCTCTTGGGCAGGATATCCCACCACACTTCATCACTGTCGGGAACAACGCCTCTTACGATGCAGATCGCGCTCAGATCATCCCACTGACCGTCGTACTCCCAGCTTTGATCCGTGGTCTGATAAAGATCAAAAGGACACCAGAGCTCATCTTCAAAATACGAAGGTTCATCGTATCTGTTTACCTCATCACAGATCGCCATGATTTCTCCTTGTGCATTAAAATATACGATCGTGAGCCAAAAAGAAGCCTCGCTCTCGTTGGTGTATTCAAAACGCATATCTGCGACCACCGAGGGGTATTTTGTAAAATCCTCTTTCTGTGCAAGCGACCATATATTGTGTTTCATCTCGATCAGACCCGCGTATCTGAAACGGTGATCTTTTGCCAAAAACGGCCCGTCCGACTCCTCGGTCTCGATTTCGTATTGAAAGTCTGCAAACGCCATCTCGGGCTCAAAGAAGAAATATCCCTCATAACCCGCTGAGTATTGGTCAAGCGTCTGCGTCTCGGTCCCCAGTACGTTGCCGCTTTCGTCCAGATAACTGCCTTTGACGGTCACGGTGTAGTTTTTGTTCGTGCCGTTTTTGACGTTTAAGATCGCAATGTTGTTACCGCGGAAATCATACGTTTTGACCTTGATCGTAAATTCGCCTTCCACTTCGGTCGATTGGCTTTCCGCAGTTGACTGCTCTGCTGAGGTGTCGCTCGGAACGTACGCCGATACGACGTCGTAGTTACTTTCCTCGTACAGATTCTCTTCGACGTTCTGCTTGCATCCGCAAAGCGTCAAAATCAGCACGAGCATCAAAATCATTGTCTTTTTCATGTGTTCACCTTTCAAAAAATATTATTACATACTGCCTTCGATTTTAAAAACGATGTCCATCTTGGGATCGGGAAAAATATAGTTCGCGTCCGGAGAGGCACCTCTCAAAACAGCAATCGCCGTAAAATCGTTCCATTCCTCGGGGCACTCCCAGTCCTTATCTGTTGTCTGATACATCGGAAAAGGTCTCCATCCATCTTCAAAGTGCCAAGGCTTTTCATCTCTTGTGACATGACTGCAAATTGCCATGATTTCGCCATCGCCGCTCATGATGACCCATCTCACATAAAAGGATGCAGGTGTGTTGCCGGTATATTCATACCGCAGATCGGCATTTACCGAAGGATATTTGCTAAAATCTCCTTGCTGTTCAAATTCGTCGATTGTGACATAACGCAGATCCAAGCCGTTGTACTTGAACTTGACGTACCTTGCCAAAAACGGGCCGTCCGTCTCTTCGGTCTCGATCTCATAGGTAAAGCTGTCAAAGGCGATCATCGGCTCAAACAGAAAATACCCCTCGTATCCCGCGTAATACTGGTCCAGCGACTGCGTCTCCGTCTGGAGCACCTTGCCGTCCTTGTCCAAAAAAGTTCCCTTGACGGTGACGGTGTAATTCTTGTTCGTGCCGTTTTTGACGCTCATCAGCGCCGCACTGATCCCCTGAAAGTCGTATTTTTTGACCTTGATCGTAAATTCGCCCTCAACCGTCTCATCTGCGCTCACAATGCTGTTTTCCGTCGAAATGTCGCTTTGGCTTTCCGTGGGAACATAAGCCGAGACAGCGTCATAATTGCTTTCTTCGTACAAATTTTGTCCCTTGTCCTTTTTGCATCCCGCAAAGATGCCGAGCGCGAGTACAAAAATCATACACAAACACAATGCTTTTTTCATTCTTATGACCTTTCCTTTCGTAGCCCGCTGTGCGGGCGGTTGTGCGGGGGTTTTGTGAAGAAAATCACAAAACCCGTCTGAAAAAACGAACTGTTTTTTCAGACTTTTCTCCTTTTTCTTGTTTTCTGCAATCGATTATAAAAGGCAATTCTCAATGAATTGTCAAATTTTCAAAATTTTTTTGCAAAAAAATATCGGGGAGCATATTTTGCTCCCCGACAGTGTCGGATCAGGTATTACGTTTGCGCAAGCGCAGGTAAGAAATGACACAGCCGATCGCCGAAACACCGACCAAAAAGCCGATGCACAGCGCAACATCTCCCAACGATGTATCAAAGATTCTGAGCATTTCCTCGTGATCTTCTCCCGGAACCTTGTAGAAATAGAAGAAGTTGATCACTTTGGTCGGATAATGGCAAAGATACTCCAACAAAATGCCGTTGTTTGCCGCCGTTTGCAGATCGTGAAAATAAACGGCAAAGGTGTAGATCGACGGTACGATCGTTGCGGCAATGCTGTTTTTTGCAAGTGCACCGACGGCATATGTCACACAGATAAAAAAGATCGTGCACGGCAATCCTTTAAAGAATGTCAGCCATAGAATACGCACGGTGGAGTCCGTGATATAGTCCCAAAGCCCAACGCCGTCAACACCGCCGCGCGTGGCGACGTAGACGTGCACGGAAACCATGCTTGCAATCACAAGAACCAGATATCCCAAGGAAATCAAAGCCGTGATACGCGACAGCAGGTAAACGGAGGGCTTGATGCCGCTTGCTTTTTCGATCTCAAAAAAGCGGTCGTTGTAGTCACGCGTGACGATGATCGAGGTCAAAAAGATCATCACCAGCGGATGCAGGTATTTTGTGATTAGCTCAGGCGTGTTGCCCAATAGTTTATAAAACGTTTTTTGCGTCAATACATATCTCGGATCGGTGTCGGGAATCTGCATCATCAGGTCAAAATCGAATTTGCCGAAATGCGGCTTTGTGGTATCCCAGATAATGATGATCCCATAGAGAACCAGACACATCCAAAAGGTCTTGGAACGCAACAGATTTTTGATTGTCGAAACAAAATTTTTTGCAAACATCATGCTACCTCTCCGAGCGTTTCCGCTATGATTTTATCAAGATAGTCGCCGATCTTTCCGCAACCGTTAAGATGGAACATCGCCGACTCAAAATTGCCGTATGTCGACCAGGCGTCGTTGTTTTCACCGTAGCGGTAAAAGAAAGAATTGAGATTGATGCTGGAATAACAGTAGTTGGGAAAACCGTTGAGGAACACGCATACGCGGTATTTGTCAACACCCTTATTGTCATCCAATCCCGTGTCGCCGCTGTTGTCAAACAATTCGACCCACATTCTTTCGATCTCCGCAAGCTGTTCGGGGTCGGTGATGCGCAAAAGCGCGACGACACGCTTGGCGGCTTCGTCGTACAGCTCGATCGCAACAGATTTGCCTTCGGTGGCAAATTCGTGCTTGGTCGGCTTGCCGGGGATAAAGTTGTTAAACAGATTCTCTTCGTATTCGACATCATTGACCTTGCGCAGGTTGATGCCGTTTTCAAAAAAGACCACCTTGCGGGAATTGTTCTTGAGCATTTCTGTCACCTTGCTGAAGGTGTAGCTGTATGCAATTTCGCCGCAGAGCGCTTTGTACTCGCTGTCCTCGGGCGGTTGTTCATACCCCAATACGACCATTCCGCCCATGTCGTAGCCGGCACCGTCGGACGAAATAATTTCCTCCTGACGTAACACAAGCGGATACATCACGTTGATGCGCGCGATCAATGCCTCAGAAACATCCTCGTCCAGATTAAACGACAGATCGGGCAGGGAAGTCACCTTGTTAAACAGACTGTTGTATTCCTCGGTCGCGTAGTAACCGATGCCCGCAAAGGTCTTGACAGTACCGTCAAGACAAGTCACACGGATGAGGTCGTACTCTTCAAACAATTTGATCGTGTCCGCAAGCAAAAACCGAAAATCTTCTTCTGTCAGCGCAAACCAGTCGCCGTTTTGGCGTTTGTCTGCAAATTCTTTTACCTGCTCGGCAGTGTAGATGCCCGCAACGGACAAGCCGTTTTCTTCCGAGACAAAGGTGTACTTGCCGTACTTGCCCTCCAAAGCCGTTCCGCCGACCTCGGGAGTTGTGCTTGAAGTTTCGTCGGGAACCGAGATGTCGATATCGGGCGCGGAGTAGTCTTCGGGAATGTTTTCTTCCTCAGAGCTTGCCTCCGTTACACTTTCCGCCGGAGTGCTTTCCCGGTCGGTGCAGGATTGCGAAGATACCAAGCTGCTTTCCGTAACCGACTCGTCGGCAGACTGTCCGCAAGAAGCAAGTACACAGGTCAACAACAAAAGATAAATTA
>JAFQII010000023.1 GCA_017397605.1 Clostridia bacterium | reverse complement strand
CTTGAGCCACTCGTTTTCCGTGCCGTCAAAGCCTGCGACCTCTGCGACCTGTTTCAGCATTTCCGCAAGTTCTTTGTTGACCGTGCAGACGCCGTTGAGGCCGGAGTTGGACGCATAGGAGAAGTATTTGACCATGCCCAGACCGCCGTCCTTGACATAGTTATACAAGCTGACGCCGTCCTTGTCTGCGTTTCCGTTATAAACAATATCATATACAGTCAGTTCTTCTGCAAACGGGGTATATCCCATCAGATCAGCCAACAGAAGCGGGCCGTTTTCGGAACCGACATGGTAATAACCGTCGTTTTCGTTGTAGAAAATATCAACGTAGCTGTAAGTTTCGCCATCGGTCGTCGTTGCCGCCTGGCGGGGCAGGAAGGTGTCGGCATCGATATCCTTTGCATCTACCACACGCATATTGGAGATATAAACCGTGTCATCCCCCTCTGCAGTGTCGGTGTCTTTCATAAAGCACAGCGCGATCTCGTACACACCGTCTTCATCCGCCACGCAGGGATAGCAGGTTCGCCACTCCTCGCTTTCGGAAACACCCGAAATCTGATAAACGTCCACGTCGTTGACGATGACAAACATGATATCGGCAAAACGCTCGGACGATGCGATGTAGTCAAAACCGACCGCCTGTCCTTTTTTGAGCGTGACATCGGCGTACAGAATCGCATAGGAATCGTCCACACCCTTGTTGGACGCATACAGTGCATCCTTGCCGAGCTTTTCGCCTGCGATAAAGGGCCAGATGTATTCCGCATTGTCGTCCTCGGTTTCGGGACGGTAAGTCACATCGATATCGCCGCTGTTGATGAGCTCGCCGATCGCCTCGGAGGAATCCATCGTGTAGGTCGGTTTGACCTGCGTCACAAGCTCGCCGATTCCTTCCGTGCAAAGCTTTTGCTTGTAGTTTTCCGCAAGGAAATGGTCAAACGCGCACAAAAACGGTCTCTTGGACGTAATCGCACCCGATTCCACCAACGTAATCACGCCGTAACGGTCGATGAACACGCTCGTCGGATAACCCGTCACACCAAAGGTGTTTGCCCACGAAGCAGGGCAGGATGCCATCGGGAACGAAAGTCCCTGCTCCTGCCGGAAACGCTCGACAGCCGTCTTATCGTCCAGCGGGTCAAGTGCGACAAATTCCATGCGGTCGCCGTATTCCTTGTAGACCTCGTCCATGATCGGGAACTCCGTCAGACACCACGAACAGGTGGTGTACCAGAAGTTGAGAACGACAAGATCCTTGGTTTTGAGCAGCTCAGAGAGCTTGATCTCCTTGCCGTCGGTCGCGGTCACGGTAAAATCATACATGACATCGCCCAGACCGAGCGTTGCGGTAGAGAGTTCCTCATCGGTGACCAACGAAGAAGTCAGTACGATGTCGGCGTGCGTTCCGTCAAAACGGTAGCTTTTTTCGACAACATAACCTTTCGGTGCGCCCGAAACGACAATTGCGTAGTTGCCGCCGGTCGCAAGCGTAAAGGATACCTCGCCCGTTTCGCCTGTTTTGGCAAAATCCAGCATGTCTGCCAAGGTATCATCCTTGTAGATGTCGACCTTGATCTCCGACATTGCCATGCCGCCTGCGGTCTTGATGCTGACGGTATGCTCGGCGGTCTGACCTGTCACCTGGCTCGTTTCGGAGCTTTCGCTACCCGCGTCCGACGAGGTTTCGTCGGGGGTACAAGCGGCAAGGCACATCGCCAACAGCAACACGCATGCAACAAACGCAAACAATTTGCCGCGCAGTGTGGTTGTTTTTTTCATGTTTTCCTCCCGGGTGTAGAAAATAGTGTTGTAATTCAACCGTTACATCAGCCAAAACAGCAACGCAACGATCGCAAATGCCGCCAAAAGAAATCCGCATACAGCAAGTGTCGGCAACAGCATCATCCGCATTGCACCAAAATAGGTGCGAAGGATGTCACGCACAGAAGACGTTGTCCCCCGTTTGGTCCACTGCGGCCCGCCGGACACGCCCGACATATCGGCGATGGTTCTGCCATCGTCGATATATACGACTTTTTCTTTTTTTGACTTCTTTTTCATTGATTTTCTTCCAACAAATGGCATGCGGCGCAATGGCCGTTGCCGTAATCCTTATACTCGGGTGTCACTTCCTTGCAGATGTCCTTTGCGTGCGGACAGCGCGTATGGAAACGGCATCCCTTGGGCGGGTTGGCGGGAGACGGAATGTCTCCGTGCAGAATAATACGGTTCATCTTGACATCCGGATCGGGATACGGAATCGCCGAGAACAGCGCCTGCGTATACGGATGCAACGGATTTGCAAAGATGTCTTCTTTGGTGCCAAACTCAACCATCGAGCCGAGATACATGACACCGATCTTGTCAGAAATGAACTTGACCACGGACAAATCGTGCGAGATGAACACGTACGTCAGGTTCATATCATTTTGCAGTTGCTTGAGCAAATTGATGATCTGCGCCTGGATCGAAACGTCCAGTGCCGAAACCGGCTCGTCGCAGATGACAAGCTTGGGATTGACGGACAACGCTCTGGCAATGCAGATACGCTGTCTCTGTCCGCCCGAAAACTCGTGCGGATATCTTTCGTAATAATAGTCGCGCAGACCGCATTTGTTCATCAGATCCAGCACGTAGTCCTTGACCTCGCTCTTGGGCACGATGCCGTGCACCTCTACGGGCTCGGACAGGATACCGCCGACGGTACTTCTGGGCGGCAGGGACGAATACGGATCCTGAAAAATGATCTGCATTTTTTTGCGGATCTCGCGCATCTGCGAGGAGGTATAATCGGTGATGTCCTCACCCTCAAACCAGATTCTGCCCGAAGTGGGCTGATGCAGCTTGAGGATCGCTCTGCCGAGCGTGGTCTTGCCGCAGCCCGACTCGCCGACGATACCCAGCGTCTCGCCCGCTTTCAGCGAAAACGAAACGTCATCAACCGCAATCAGCTCCTGCGTAACCTTGCCGGTCAGCGTTTTTTTGAGCGGAAAGCACTTGCGCAGATGCTCAACCTTCAGAATGACATCCGATTCCGGCAGTTCTGTTCTTTTTTCATCAGCCATTCTTGGTGTCCTCATCGTACAAGTGGCATGCGACGAAATGCGTCGGACTGACCTGAATCATTCCGGGATAATCGCCTGCACATTTTGCCGTACAGCTTGCACATCTTTCCTTAAAATAACAGTAGTTGGGCATATTGATCGGGTTGGGAACGTTGCCGGGGATGTTAAACAGCGTATCGCTGTCGGAATCCAGCGTCGGCTTGGATTTTTGCAGACCGATCGTATACGGATGCAAAGGATTGTGGAAAATCTCCTGCACCGTGCCCTTTTCGATGACTCTGCCCGCGTACATAACCACGACGTAATCTGCCATTTCGGCAATGATGCCCAGGTCATGCGTAATCAGCATGATCGAGCCGTCAATCTTAGTCTTGAGGTCGCGCAGCAGGTCGAGAATCTGCGCCTGAATGGTGACGTCCAGCGCGGTCGTCGGTTCGTCTGCAATGATCAGACGCGGATCGCTTGCCAGTGCCATGGAGATCATCACACGCTGACGCATACCGCCCGACAGCTCGTGCGGGAACGAGTTATAAACACGTTCGGGGATCGCAATGCCGACCAGATTGAGCATTTCGATCGACTTTGCTTTTGCTTCTTCCTTGGTCGCGCCCGGATTGTGAATAAACGTCACTTCATCCAACTGCTGACCGATCGTAAATACGGGGTTCAGCGAGGTCATCGGCTCCTGAAAGATCATCGCAATCTGACTTCCGCGCACCTTATGGATATCGCGGATCGGCATTTTTGCAATGTCATAGACCTTTTCCTCGCCGGATTTTTCTTTTGCGGCAAAACGGATCTCACCGGAGTAGATCTGTCCCGCGGGGCCCTGCAGCAAACGCATCACCGACATACTGGTGACGGATTTGCCGCAACCTGACTCGCCGACAACGCCGACGGTCGCGTTTTTGGGAATATCAAACGAGACGCCGTTTACCGCCTTAACCACGCCCTGCTCCGTAAAGAAGTAGGAGTGCAGGTCCTCGATCTCCAAAATGTTTGCACTGTCACGCATTGCGGAGAGATATTCCGATTCGTCCGCTTTGCGGTTTTTATAAGCTTCCAGCCGCTTGATGACCTTTTTGTTGTCCTTGGCAATGCGGCGGACTTCCTTGCCCGAAAGGTGGTTGGAGTTTTTTACTTTTGCCATCACTTACCTCCTTGCTTTCGGATCAAGCGCATCGCGCAGACCGTCGCCGACAAAGTTAAAGCCAAGCACGGCAATGACGATGCAGATACCTGCGGGAACCCAAACGTTGAGATGGTTTTGCAAAATATCCTGGTTGGTCGAGATGATGTTGATCATCGTACCCCAAGCGGCGTAAGGTGCTTTGACGCCGAGGTTGAGGTAGGACAACGTCGCCTCGTACAGGATCATACTGCCCAGGCTCAAGCTCATCGAAACGATCAGCTGAGGCATGACGTTGGGAACAAGATGCTTGAAAATCTTACGCGGTGCGGAGTAGCCCATTGCTTCTGCCGCAACCATGTATTCCTGCTCACGCAGGGAGAGGATCTGACCGCGGACGAGACGTGCCGTTCCGGGCCAGGAGATAAACGTGAGGTAGATCATCAGCAAATAGATGCGGTATTTTGCATCGATATTGGATGCATCCAGAATCGTACTGATGATCAACAGAATCGGAATGCCCGGCAGGCAGATCAGCACGTCGCACAGACGCATGATGACGTTGTCGATCACACCGCCGAAAAAGCCTGCGATACCGCCCATCAAAACGCCCAGAATCGTGATCAGAAAGACCGCCAGAAAGCTGACGATCAGCGAAATACGTCCGCCGTACATCAGACGGACAAAAATGTCGTAGCCCTCGTTGTCCGTACCGAGAATATGCTCAGCCGACGGAGGTGCCAAAAAGTTATCCTTGAGGGATTTTTCGGTCGTCTGGTGCAGGGTGTACTGCACGCCGTCAACCGTATAGGTCGTGGTGGAAACGGAATACTCCGTTTTGCCGCTTTCATCCAGCTCAATCTCACCCCACTCGGTATAAATGAGCGGGCCGACAAAGCTGAACAAAAAGAGTCCGACGATCATCACAAGACCGACAATACTCAATTTGGAACGGAAAAATCTGCGCACCACCATGCGGGTGGGAGACATCAGACGTACCGTTTTATCAAGAGGAAGCTCAGTATCGGCGGCTTCGGTATTCTGCTGTTTGGTTTTAAGCTCTTCCATGCCTTTTGCCTCCTCACTCCAATTTGACACGCGGGTCGACGATGCCGTACATCAAATCGGCAAGCAAAACGCCGACAACGCTCAACAATGCAAGGAACATGTTGTAGCCCATGATAAACGGAATGTCACCGCGGTTCATCGCATCCAGTGCAATGTTACCGATACCGGGCAGGTCAAATACCTGCTCGGTGATGATCGCACCGGAGAACAAGGACGGCAAAAGTCCTGCCAGCGACGTGACCATCGGGATCAATGTGTTGCGGAACGCATGCTTATTGACGACCACGCGTTCTTTAAGCCCCTTTGCACGTGCGGTGCGGATGTAGTCGGAGTTCATAACCTCCAACATGTTGGTTCTGGTCATACGCATTCTTGCACCGATCGACAGAATGACGATCGTCAGAATCGGGATAAAGCAATGGCGCAGATAGTCGCCCAGCAATTGCACGCCCGTGTACGATGCAGTCGCGTCGATCAGACCCGATGCGGGGAACCACCCCAATTTCAACGCCAGCACGTCCTTGAGCATCTGCCCAAAGAAGAACGAAGGCAGAGAAATACCGATCATAACCAGTACCGTGACCAGATAGTCGCGGAAGCTGTACTGATGCGTCGCCGCCGTAATGCCGAGCGGAATCGCAATCAAAAACTCAAACACGGTAGCAACCAGAGCGATCAAAAACGAGATGCCCATGTGCTCAAAAATGACGTCTGCAACCGGAATACCGTACACAAAGCTGGTACCCAGATCAAACTTGACCAGCGCGCCCAGCCAACTGAAGTAACCGCCGAGGATACCCAAAAAGCTGTTGTCGCCCAAGCCGTACATTTTGTACATCGCGTCAACCGTTTCCTGGCTGACCGTTGCACCGCCCTGGTTGATCGCATTGATCTTGTCCTGAATAAAGTCAACCGGCATCAAACGGATCAAAAAGTAGATGATCATGGAGACGCCCAGCAAAATGAACACGGACATCAACAATCTTTTTAGAATGTATTTAAACATAGAGTGACACTGCCTTTCGATCGCAGATCCGAAAAATCAACCGTCTTTCGGATCTGCGGTTTTCGATTTTTTAGCCGGCAAACTCAACTTCCCAGATACGGTCAAGCGGAGAGGAGAACGGGTTCATCTCCGACTCAGCGGGAAGGCTGGAGGATGCGATCACGTTGGAGTTGTATGCGTACAAAACGCTTCTCTGGTATACGGGGAGCTCGATTGCGAGATCAAGGATGTGTTCCATTGCCTGCTTGTAGAGACCTGCACGGACAGACTGGTCGTTGGTCTCGCGGGCATCGTCGATCAGCTCGCTGAGATCGTCAAGGATCTCAAGCTCTTCTG